>JAEETK010000065.1 GCA_016290315.1 Candidatus Saccharimonadota bacterium
GCTGCTACGGCCTCCCGCTCAAGACGCGCGCCCTCTTGCTCGGCAAGAAGACGAACGTCGATTTCGGTGGCGTTCCGAGCCTCAAGAAGTAATTTGTTCGACAGCCGTCTTGGCTGTCATCAATACTTCGCATGTCATCCTCACGACCCGTAGGGTTGATAGGATCCATTACTTTGTCACCCCGGCTTAAGGTCGCTGAGCGTGCCGAAGCGCCGGGGTCGCCTTTTTCCCGACTCATCCGAGCCGGGATTTTTTTTTATATTATGCAATATGAATAAACTTATTTTTTTTACTTCTGTTTGTATTTCGCTTTTCCTCGCCGCCTGCGGCGATAATAGCAACTCTGTTGAACCGCCTTTGGAAGAATCGTCGTCTAGCATTGTTAAGTCATCATCTTCGACTACGGCAAAAAAGCCGTCTAGTAGCAGTTCTGCAAAATCGAGCTCGAATAAAAAAGTATCTTCGTCTAGTTTCATGCCGGGCATGGTTGACCCATCGACTGTAGTAATCGATTCCATGACGGATTCTCGCGATGGTCAAACCTACAAAACAACAACGATTGGCTCCCAAACGTGGATGGCGAAGAACCTGAATTTCGAAACGGCGGATAGCTATTGCTATAACGACTCCACTAAATATTGTTACAAGTACGGTCGCTTTTACTCATGGGCTGCTGCGAAAGCGGCTTGCCCCACTAGTTGGCATTTACCGACAAAAGCCGAGTTTGAAACTTTGTTTACCGCAGTTGGCGGTTCTAGTATAGCGGGCAAAATGCTCAAATCATCAACGGATGGTTGGTTCAGAAATGGCGAAGGTACGGACGCCTACTCATTTTCGGCGTTTCCCGCTGGCCGTAGGATCGATTATCGGTATTTTTCCTTTGAGATCTTTAATGCGTTTTTTTGGAGCTCTACAGAGTTCGATAGCGATTACGCGTACTATTTGTACTTGTCTTACTACTACGACGAAGCGTACTTGCACCATGACCAACGAAAGGCCTATGGGCATTCAGTTCGTTGCGTTAAAGACGAATAAGGCGAGTGTTGCTTCGAGCCCTATTCAATTGAGTTTAGGCTTGCACATAGGCTCAAATTGCCAAAAAATGCTACCAAATAGATGCAAAAGTGCACTTTGGTAGCAAATATTTTGATTAAATTAATTTACTACAGTGCGAAAGCACCCTTTTCTGTAAGTGTTGTGCTACCAAATGGTGCAAAATTTTGATTTTGGTAGCAAAAAATAGTTACAATCAACATAAATAATGTAGAATAAAGTAAAAAATATGCTACTAAACATGCGGTTTTCTCCATTTTGGTAGCATAAATACGCGAAAAAGACACTTTTAATATCTGTAGAGCGCCCAAATCGTACCTGTGAGGGATTAGAAGCATTTTCTAAAGCGATGACAACAATTCGCATATGCAAAGTGTGTTATTGTTTGATCGGCTTGCACGCGAAGAACTTGCATCCTTTACTATATTTCGATGAATGAAAAAAGTTATGGATGTATGAAATATATTTCTCTTGTCTTGATGTCTTTAATTGTGGTCATGTTCGCCGCCTGTGGCGATGATAGTAGTTCTGCAACTAGCTCTTCGGGGAAGGGGTCTTTATTGACTTTGACAGATTCCCGCGACGGTCAAACATACAAGATCGTAACCATTGGCTCCCAAACGTGGATGGCTGAAAATCTGAACATGAGAACGGCGGATAGCTATTGCTACAGCATTGATGAATCTTACTGCGCCAAGTACGGGCGTATTTATACGTGGTCTGCGGCGATGGACAGTGACGGCTCATGGAGCGCAAACGGCAAGGGGTGCGGATTTGGGACAACATGTTCGCCGAAATATCCTGTGCGTGGAGTCTGTCCTTCTGGCTGGCACTTGCCCACGAAGGCTGAATTTGAAACGCTTTTTACTGCCATTGGAGGTATATCGAACGCAGGCAAGATGCTGAAAACGACGAGCGGATGGGAATATAGCGGCAATGGCACGGATGATTACTCATTCTCTGCGTTGCCAGCTGGCTTCAGGTACCGTAATGGAAATTTCGGCAACGTGGGCTACGAGTCGCACTTTTGGTGTTCTACAGAGGACGATAGCGAATCTGCATGCTACGTGTACATGTCCCACCTCAACGATGATGCGAAATTGAGGAATAACTTCAAAAACTTAGGGTTCTCCGTTCGCTGCGTTAAAGATTAGCAGAGAAGCGAGTGCTACCAAATGCGAAACCTTTTCGACTTTAGTAGCATAAATACGCTAAAAGGCCCCTTTGGGGACGCTATTGCTTACCGAATTCTCTAAAACCTATACGCGTACCCGATTTGCCAGAGCACCGTCGGTTCGTCGTGCTTCATAAAGTAGTGGAGCGGAATTGAGATTTCCGTAAAAATTCCATAAAGGTTTGCGCGGATGCCTGCCGAAATGTCGAGCGATTCCTTGTAGTTGTACGAACGTACGTAGCGTTTCTTGTTCGCGTTGTTGAGCGCCCTGTGGATTTCGTTGGGAGCCTTGGCAAAAGCGTAGCCGCCGCTAATTCCCAAGTCTAGCGTGAACGGAAGTTCGCGGAAAAACTTCCATGCGAGGTTCCCGCGGTACCCCACCCATAATTCGTTTGAACCCAAATGCATGCCACCGCCAGCGACTCTAAAAAAAACGTTCTCGTAGC
>JAEETK010000066.1 GCA_016290315.1 Candidatus Saccharimonadota bacterium
TGTCAAGCTTGGCCGTAAATGAATCATTTTGAGACACTATACCCGGAATCTGCTAGGTCTTGCCATCCGCCGCAAACAGCAGGAATCCGCACCGTTCGACACTCCCGCCACCATTGACGGTGGCCGTCAACACCGCCGAATCAAAACCCACATCCGAAACCTCCACCGCCACAATCTCCGGCGCCGTTGTCGGCTCCGGCCCCGCCTCACGGCAGGAAACCGCCCCAATAATCGTCGCCAACACGGCCACAGCCAGCCAAACCAGCCGCCCGACAGCCCTGAAGGTATCTTTTCCGAGGCACCCAAACATTCCCATCCTGATTTTCCGCGAAAATACAAATTATTCCCTTGCCATGAAACGCCTTTCCCGCCGTGATCCGCCCCACGTCTATCTTCAGTGAAAAATGAACCATTTGTGACCCGAAGGAAGAGCGAGGGAATGGCGAAATTTGTATAGATGATTTAAGCCGCTTTTATATGGCAATCTATAAAGTAACCACTAAACTTCGCAAATACTGCAACGGAGTTCTTTTGGAACCGGGCATGAGCGTCCAAGTCGTCACGCTAGCTGGCAACCTCTTCTCCGGAGCCGGTGGAGATGCCACTGAAGCTGCATTCCAGCGCGTTTACGGAATTTCATTACGCCAGGCAAATGCCTTGAATTCGGGGTGGTTGAAAGTGGAAGTAATTGGATAAAAGATAAAGTGATAATAATGATGAAATAACTATGGCGGCGGCAGAGGTTATTAAGGTGATTGGATTATATGGTCTTTTATTGACTTCAGTGATTGTTAGCATCTTGCTAATTAGGTATTTGGCGTTATCTTGGAAAACGATGTCCAAATCAAAAAAGATGCTCTTGCTAGTACTTGTTATTCTTTTAATTTGTATCGCTGTTATTTGCCTTATCGGGATAATAAAAACGGAGTCTTTTATAACAACAATGTCGGAAAAGAAGGGGTTGAGATGGATAATAGAAATCGTGTTTGCTATAGTGATTATATTTTTTGTTAAAAACTAAATCAATATGTTATGAAAAAAACACTAATTAATGGCGCTAACTCGGATCTTATGCCGAATGCTGATTCTTTCATTCCCGATTATATTGAGAAGAATCTCAAAGACATTGGAACAAAAGGGGGACAAAGGTATTCTGACTTCATCGATAAAATTGTAGATGCGATTTTTAAACGGTAAAACTATGGCAGGGAATAGTTCTGATATGATTAAAGCTGTTATCAAAATAGGTACAGCCATCGTTTCTTTAGCCTTTGGAAAAAAAGTTGCTGAAGAAGGATACAAGAATGCTAAAAACTGGAAAGAATCTAGAAATCAGAATACGAATAAGTAAGGGATAGTTATAGGAATCCGCCTTTATCATTTTCTGAATGCCGCTTTTACTCATGCGGTGGTAAAGATTGTATTGAGGGACATAAACAATAATACAAGTGAACGAGTCGGTATAGGTAAGTGGCTTGTCTGCGTTGATTAAAGAAATAATCGATGAGTCATACAGTATTTATCGGAACACGTGACGCTATTTGGCTCATTCTAGAATATGTGATATTCATTAAAAATTATATTATGAACAAAAAAATAGATCAGATTAAGCCACATATGAGAGATATTAAGGTCACTCGTAATCCGGATGGTTCTAAAACAACAGAAGTGAATCCTGATGATATTAGGGAGATTGGAAGGGCTATAGTAAATATCCTTAGGTTGTTTATTAAGAAGTAGGGAACTGTGAATTAGTCGGATACAGTTTTTATGTTACGTGGTTACATCCATTCAATATGCCCTAATTGTGGACATAGATTTACTGCCTTAGACATTGAGGACGGCGCGACAGTGCGCTCAATGCCTGTCCGTTGTCCGGCGTGCGGGCATTCTTTCCGGCCAAGTCACTATTCTCCTTTGCTAGAGTCTTTGTCCGAATTGTTCAAACATTTGAAGCGTAAGTAATAATCATTATGTCTCTTATGTCGATAGAAAAACAATCGCTCCGCAGCCGCACCGGCTGGTCGGACGTTATTTTGGACAACATCGCCTCGAGAGAGGAGGCGGAGATTTACATCAAGGCTGCTTTGCGTGAGGCCCGGATTGGAGAACGGCCGGCTTTGATTCGTGACGATATTGATTGGTCGGATTACAGTATTCGTCGGAACACCTGGCTCAAGGAGTACTTGGCTGATTATGATAAGGCCGCAGAGTATAACAATGCGGACTTGATCGGGGAGGGGTATCCGCCGCGCGACAAGGGAGGGAATCCTTACGAGCTGCATCATATCGGTCAGCATCCGGATTCGCCATTGGCGGAGTTGACGGTGTTTGAGCATCGCGAAAACGAGGGCAACTACGCCGTTCTCCATGCGGCGGGGAAGGATTCGGAGATTGACCGGCCGCAGTTCGAGCGTGAGAAGTCGGCGTACTGGCAGGCTCGGTACAAGGCTTTTACGCCGGCTGAGATTGACGCTATCTATCGGAAACGGTAGAATTCGTGAA
>JAEETK010000007.1 GCA_016290315.1 Candidatus Saccharimonadota bacterium
GCTCAATATGCGCGTCTTTAATTATCTTGACTACTACAACAACAAGCGTATACATTTAGGACTGAAGTATATGACGCCTGCGCAAATGTTGCAAAGGTGCTGAGTTAATACGTACCCATTGACGTATTTACGTTTATGTGGTATAATTAATATATCTAACTTATTTTTTCTTATCCGCCAAGCAAGTATATGAAATGCCAGATATGGAAGCAGTCAGCCCAATAAGCAGAGCCATATCGACAAATATCATAATAAACATCGGAATAATACCTCGTTCGATGTATTTAGTAGTAGCCATATGTATCATCATTAATTTAAAAGTCGGAACTGGCCATGGCAAAAATAATAATGCGCCAGCAATAATAGACATAATCATTATAGCCAAGTTAAATCTATATACTCCGCGAATTAAACGCGTATTTTGCTCTCCGGCGCGAATTACATGAAGCCCAAGCAAGAAATATAATAATGCAGACACGAAACCGCTCATAATCATACTAGTTACACCTAAGTTATCCACATATCTGCCGGTGCGAGCAGAAATATAACGGTATATTCCCGAATACATCATCGGTAGTAGCGCCATTAAGACGCTGGCAAGAGCCATTAATGCGCCCATCATACGAAGACGTGCGCAAGTTTTTTCATCATTGCGCGATAGGCTTTTTGGGCTTTGCTTATGAGATGTTTTTTCGTTTTTTGTTTTAGTAGTTTTACTAGAGTTTGGCATAAATAATTTGGATCCATTAATGCTTTCTTGCATTATAGCATAATTCTTATGCTAAAATGTAACTAACATATCCTATAAAAGGTGGGCAAAAATGCAAGATTTCACAAACAACAATCAATCACAACCGGACAACGCAAACAACTATTACCAAGATCCATTGGAGGCCGACGCTCCCGCAAGCCCCGATTCGACTAACGAACAAAATGGACAATCCCCTAGCCCGGAGCCGGAAAGGAATGAGCCACCAATGCTTAATCAGAATCCAGACGCAGACGATGAGCCAGCAATCCGCCGCGACCAAGCACCGCTTCGGCCAAATACTCATACCGCCCACAGCGCAGAACGCGAATTAAGCCCCGAGTTAGTAGATTATCTTTCTTCCACCGAAAAATTACTCAAACAGAGCCGCAAAGAGCGCAATAATCTCATCTTGCGCATAGACGAGGAAGAAGACAAAGTTACCGAATGTCTTAAGTCTGAAAAGAATGATTTCGGGCACCGTAGCGAAGATATATATGGTCAGCTGAGCGAAGCAAAAGAAGAACTGCGTCGCAAAAATGACTTAATCAACGCGCTTATAAAAATGGTGCGATCGCTAGAATAGCGCATCGAATACATCAACGTAAGAGCAGCTTCGCCTCCTGACGGAGCTGTTCTTGATTAGTCGCTATTTTCATGTTATTATAACTTAGTTCAAAAGCATTTCGCTCAGAACAGCAGCACCTTAAATAATTGCTAGACTCTTTTCAAAAAAAGGAGGGGAATAATATGAAGAAGAGATATATAGTTGTCGGAGCAGTAGCCGCCGTCGCCGCATTTATCGCTGCGTCGCTGTATGCGATTGGATTCATCCTCGCGGACGAGGACTTCTACGACGAAGATTATTCCGAATACGAATAAGCAGCCAAACAGATAGCATACGTACAATCAGCGGTCTAGCAATTTCACGCCCCAAAACCAGTTCTTCCATCATAAACTGCGCTTTGGGGCATTTTTTAGTACGCATACCCAACTAGCAAGCCACTAGAAATAGTGGCCTTTTCTTGTTATACTTTAAATTGCTTATTTCAAAAACTTAAAGGAATACATGTTTAGACTTTTTAAAAATTTCCATAAGAAAGACTTCTTGTTCATTGTTTTAGCGATCCTATTTATTGCGGGCCAAGTTGGCCTAGAACTTAAAATGCCGGAATATATGTCCGCAATTACGCGCCTAGTGCAGACTGAGGGTAGTGAGATGGGCGACATCCTCGCGAACGGTGGCATGATGTTATTATGCGCATTCGGTAGTCTTATTTCCACCATTATTGCAGGCTGGTTCGTCTCAAATGTAGGCGCCGATTTTACCTATATTGTGCGCAAGAAGATCTTCGACAAGGTTGAATCTTTGGGCGTAAATGAAATCAAAAAATTCTCTACCGCTTCCCTGATTACGCGCACGACTAACGATGTGACACAGGTGCGACTGGTGATTTCAATGGGTGCAAATATGCTGATACGCGCACCAATGAGTGCAATCTGGGCCATTGCTAAGATATCCGGCAAAAGCTGGCAATGGAGCACGGCGACCAGTGTAGCAGTCATAATAATGCTCGCCACTGTAATTACCATAATGATGGTAGTAATTCCGCGCTTCAAGATTATACAAAAGTTAACCGACCGATTAAACGGCGTTACTCGTGAGAATCTGACTGGTATCCGCGTTGTGCGCGCCTTTAATGCCGAAAAATATCAAGAAAACAAGTTCGACATTGCCAATACAAAAGTATCGGATACCACCCGTTTTGTGGATCGTGTTTTAAGCGTCATGTCGCCAATGATGTACATGATTATGAACGGCATCACTTTAACGATTTATCTTATTGGGGCAACGCTCATTAGTCGATCGATTATGGCCGACAAATTAACGGTCTTTAGTGATATGGTCGTCTTTTCGACTTACGCCATGCACGTAATTATGAGCTTCTTGATGGTCGCGATGATATTCATGATGATTCCGCGCGCACAAGTTTCTGCCGAACGTATTAATGAGGTGCTCGACGAGGAGATTACAATAAAGGACGGCAGCTTCGATGATGATACCGCCGAGACCGGCACGGTCGAATTTCGAAATGTCTCTTTCAAATATCCGGACGCTGAGGAATACCTATTGAAAGATATCTCTTTTCGGGCCGAGAAAGGCCAAACCGTAGCATTCATTGGCTCGACTGGCTCTGGAAAATCTACACTAATTAACCTCGTGCCGCGTTTTTACGACGCGACAGACGGCGCGGTTTTCGTTGATGGTGTAAACGTAAAAGATTATAAACAAAAAGCCTTACATCAAAAGCTCGGCTACGTACCACAGAAGGCCGTAATCTTTAGTGGTACCGTCACTAGCAATATTGCATATGGCGATAGCAAAAACGGTAAGCCAAATGAGCGCAAAATTCAAGCCGCCGCCAAAGTGGCGCAAGCAAAAAAGTTCGTCGAAAAACTGGACAAGAAGTACAATGCCCACATCGCACAATCTGGTACAAATATTTCTGGCGGGCAAAAACAGAGACTTGCAATCGCACGCGCTATCGCACGTGACCCAGAAATATATATTTTTGACGACAGCTTCTCCGCCTTGGATTACAAAACCGATGCAACATTGCGCCAGGCACTAAAAGATTATACGAAGGATGCTACTTCGCTAATTGTCGCCCAACGTATCGGCACAATTATGCACGCAGACCAAATTATCGTACTCGACAAAGGGAAATGCGTTGGTCATGGTACTCACAAAGAGTTGCTAAAGAATTGCGAGATTTACAAAGAAATTGCCCTCTCGCAGCTAACGAAGGAGGAGCTCAATGTTTAACGGTAGCGGTCGTCGCGGTGGCCAAGATGTAAAAGTAAAGAATTTCGGCAAAGCTATAAAACGTATGCTTACCGAGATGCGACCTTTCTATTTCTTGATTACGATTGCAATGATAATGTCAATTGCAGGATCGGTCCTTAGTGTAATTGCACCACGCAAATTAGCAGAAATTACAGACGGGATTAGCGCCGGGTTAATGCTTGATCGCCAGAAGGTGTCCGACGTAGCTACGGAACTAATGCAAAAACCAACTGACGGCAGCAAGATTGACGGCATAACTATCACAAAAGAAGATAAGCTTGCTTTTATGCAGTCAATACAAAAAATACAATCAGAGCTAGGCGACGTAACAAACTTTACGCAAGACGATGCAGTCAAAATCTACAAAGCTATAGACGAGATGCCGGCTTCTATCCAAGAGGTAATTAAGCCTAAAATGGATTTTGAAGCAATCAGAAATGCTGCAATATTTATGATTTGCCTATATATCTCCTCGGCGGTTCTAGAATTCCTGGAAGGCTTCATAATGGCGCGCGTCACAACCGGCTTCGCTCGAGATTTGCGCAATCGAATATCGCATAAGATAAATAAATTGCCACTAAAATATTTCGACCGCAACCAGATTGGCGATACACTTTCACGCGTAACTAATGACGTAGATTCCGTATCTAGCAGTATGGATAATTCGTTCGGCGCAATTATTGGCGAAGGGTCGTTATTGCTGGGCTCGCTCGTAATGATGATTATTACAAACTGGACGATGGCCTTAGTAGCGGTCGTAACTAGCTTATTCGGGTTCGTTTTTATGTCAATGATTCTAAAGCGATCGCAGAAATACTTTACAATGCGACAAGTCGAACTTGGCAATATGAATGCGCATATCGAAGAGATCTATTCTGGCATATCGGTCGTAAAAGCCTACGACGGCAAGACCACGGCCGATAAAAAATTCGATAAGCTTAACAAAAAGATTCGTTTTGCAAATCAGCATAGTCAATTTCTATCTGGCATGATGCATCCTATTATGGCTTTTACTGGCAACTTGGGCTACGTGGCAGTATGCGTGACGGGGGCACTCCTGACGATGAATGGAGTAATTAGCTTTGGCGTTATTGTTGCCTTTATGACTTACGTACGACTCTTCTCATCACCATTGTCGCGTATCGCACAGGCCGTAGGTGGGCTGCAACCTGCGGCGGCCGCCAGTGAGCGCGTTTTTGAGTTTATCGACGAGGACGAAATGCCAGACGAGCATAATATCAAGAATCGAATCAATAAAGATAATATTGAAGGCAATATTATATTCGATCACGTTAGGTTTGGCTACGATGATGACAAAGTAATTATTAAAGACTTTTCCGCCGAGGCTAAAGCTGGGCAAAAAATAGCCATCGTTGGGCCGACCGGCGCCGGCAAGACTACTATGGTTAATCTACTAATGAAGTTCTACGACATCAAGGACGGCGACATCCGTATTGATGGCATATCGACGAAAGAAATGACCCGTGCTGATGTTCATTCCCTGTTCACGATGGTCCTGCAGGATACGTGGATGTTTAGTGGGACTATTCGTGAGAATATTGCCTACAACCACAAGGACGTCAGCGATTCGACGATCATGAAGATTTGCGACACGGTCGGCCTTAGTCACTTTATTAAAACACTGCCCAAAGGCCTAAAAACCGATATTTCAGAGAATGAATCAGTCTCAGCCGGCCAAAAACAGCTAATTACGATTGCGCGCGGTATGGTTGAAGATGCGCCGTTCTTAATTTTAGATGAGGCCACTTCGAACGTCGATACTCGCACAGAGGAATTGGTTCAAAAGGCAATGGATAAGCTGATGGAGGGGCGCACTTCCTTCATTATCGCCCATCGCTTATCAACGATTAAAAATGCCGATTTAATCCTTGTCATGAACGAAGGCAATATCATTGAGGCTGGCAATCATAAACAGCTAATGGCAAAAGGCGGTTTTTATGCCGACCTCTATAATTCACAGTTTGTTTTATAGTCTGTTATAATATAGGTAATATACATTCGTGGAGGAGTGTTAGATATGACAAAACAGCAAGACCAGACGCGCGGTCGTTCAAACAAGGTAATGATTTTTAGTTGCGCCTTAGGAATAGTGGCAGCAATGGTAATTGGCGTGATGATCAACAATGCTACCGCACAATCTCGTTTTGAGAAGGAAATAGTTGCAGTAAACGAGGCTTTTTCAGCAGGCGACAACCAGAAGATAAGCGAGGTCCTAGATCGCACCGTTAGTTCCGGCGACTACGCTAAGGTCGAGAAGAGTATCAAGAAGTATGTCGGCGATATCATGAAGAATATTAACGATATTGAAGAAATTGCAGAGTCTGAGGCCGTCTATAATTCGCTCGAAGGCAAATATCTGGAAAAAAATCGAGACAAACTTGAGGCTACTATTTCAGAGCTCGACAAGGCATCCAAAAAGATTGAAGCACTAACATCCGACTACAAAAAGCTTTACAGCGAAGAAAGCGTTAAGGGATACATAGAAGGCCAGGACCTGAGCGATAGCTATTCGGCCCTGTTTTCCGAAAATGCTAAGCTTTTTTACGACGACAAAGACCTACACAACGATTATGATTCTATGCTAAAGGTCGTAGCCGACACAATCCGTGTCGAGGCCAAGGCGATTGATTATCTGAATAAAAACAAGTCGGCTTGGAAAATCGTAGACGGCTCAATTAGCTTTACAAGTAGTGACGCCGCAGCCAAGTATAACGAGATACTGCAAAGCGTTGCAAATAGCTAGAAAGATTACGTAATTTGGACAAATGACCGCCTTTACAGAGGCGGTTTTTTCTATTTGACTTTTGTATTTTTGATTTTCATCTTTAACATTTTTTCACACGATTGCAAATTACCTCTGTTATTTTATGCAAAAAATAATAAGCGTTTTGCTTGCGAATCGAAGCATAAGTGCTATACTAGATATAGATGAAAATTTTAATGCTAGGATGGGAGCTTCCCCCACACAATAGTGGCGGCCTAGGAGTAGCTTGCCTACACCTATCGAAATCACTCGCCAAACTTGGCGCAGATATAGATTTCGTGGTACCGTACGAAGCTGAGCATAATTTTGATTACATGAACGTTCTTTCTGCCGGTCATGTTGATCCAGAAATGATTTATAAAGGCTCTGCATATATATCCGCAGATATTGAAGAAAAACGTTTTAAGCAAGGCGCAGCAAAAGAGATGTTCTCAATGCGCGATATTCAGAAGAATTACTGCAATTTTGTTGAGAAGTATTTGATGGAGTTTAAACCAGATTTAGTTCATGCACATGATTGGTTGACGTACGAAGCTGGCATCTTAGCGAAGAAGAATTTCGGAATACCTTTAGTGGCCCACGTACATGCTACTGAGTTCGATCGCGGTGGTCCGAATGGCGGCAATCCTTTAATTCATCAAATTGAGTATGAAGGCTTGGTTTGGGCAGATAAAATTATTGCCGTTAGTCAAGCGACGAAGAATATCATCGTAGAGAAGTACGGCATTCCGCCAGAGAAAATTGATGTGGCATATAATGGCTTTGACTTGCCAAAAGATGACGATTACCATTACGATGGTTCAAGCTATCAATATCTAGAGGGATTAAAGGCGAAGGGCTATACTGTAGTGTCGACAGTTGGACGCTTCACCTTGCAAAAAGGTCTCTTCCACTTGATGCGCGCAGCGGCTCGAGCGATTCAGATTCATCCAAAGATGGTTTTCTTATTTGCGGGCGATGGCGAACAAAAAGATCAACTCATGCGCATGTCGGCAGATCTTGGCATTTCGCAGAACGTCATCTTCACTGGCTTCATTCGTGGCAAACAACTTCGCGACATCTATAGTATCTCCGATATCTTTGTAATGAGTTCGGTATCTGAGCCATTTGGCTTGACGGCGTTAGAAGCGGCCCATCACGGAAATGCACTGGTCATCACAAAACAATCTGGCGTAGGCGAAGTGTTACAGTCGATTGTGCGCTACGACTTCTGGGACGAAGACAAGTTAGCTGGAGCATTAGTGAACATCGCCGAAAGCCCAGCGCTAACACATACTCTTCAAGACGGCATTCGCCATGAATATACTCGCATTTCTTGGGATGACGTTGCGGCAAAATGTATCCAGGTGTATGATGAAGTTAGCAAACATAAAAGAAATCGTTTCTAAAAATAAAGATTAAGTGGAGGTGATCAAGGAAATGAAGTCAATCGTACTATATTTGCATATGCACCAGCCTTATCGCGTCAAGCATTATAGTATTTTTTCGGTTGATCACGATCACGATTATTGGACAGATAAAGACTGGTATTCCGGCTCAAACAATGAGCGCATCTTTAAAAAGGTTGCCGAGAAATCATACCGACCTATGCTGAAACAACTCGGCAAGCTAATTGAGACTACAGATAAATTCAAATTCTCACTCTCTATGACTGGCACCTTTTTGGAGCAGGCCGAAGAGTGGGCGCCCGATATCATCGATTCCATTCGTAAGCTAGTAAAAACCGGTCGCGTAGAAATCGTAAATGAAACTTATAACCATTCCCTATCATTCTTCGTTGACCGCGATGAGTTCGAGGCGGAAGTACGCTTGCATCAAGACCGCGTTCGTGAGCTTTTTGGTGTAGAAACGAAAGTATTCCGCAACACAGAGTTGGCTTATAATAACGATTTGGCACAATGGGCTGAAAGCTTTGGTTTTAAAGGCATTATCGCTGAAGGATGGGACAAGATTCTAGAAACGCGCACCCCCAATAAGGTGTATAGGCCAGACGGTTGCAATAGTATTAAATTACTGACGAAGAATTATCGCTTATCTGACGATATTGCTTTCCGTTTCTCAAACAAAACCTGGAATGAGTGGCCGCTTACAGTCGATAAGTATATGCGCTGGCTAGAAACAGCGGGCAACCAAGGTCCAGTCATTAATTTATTCATGGATTTTGAAACATTTGGCGAGAATGTCTGGAAAGATACTGGTATTTTTGAGTTCTTTAACGATTTAGTTCTTCGTTGGAGTAATGACGGCAACCATAATTTCATGACCGTATCCGAGGCTTGCGATAGCTCAACCTCCGAAGAGACGATTTCTATGCCGTGGACGGTTACTTGGGCAGACACCGAGCGCGATTTAAGTGCATGGCTCGGCAACTCTATGCAACACGAAGCGCTTAAGGCGATATATGATCTCAAAGAAAGCGTTTTAGCTAGTAAGGACGAGGACCTTATTGCCGACTGGCGACGCCTACTAACTTCCGACCATCTTTATTACATGAGTACAAAGCACTTAAATGACGGCGGCGTACACCAATACTTTTCGCCCTATGACTCCCCGTTCGATGCATTCTTGTACTTTATGAATGCAGTGCGCGACGTGCGCGGACGTGCCGAGGAATATAAAAATCCAAAAACTAAGAAGAAAGTTAAAGAAATTACAGAGTAAAAAATATCTCCCAATCGGGAGATATTTTTTAATGGTTATTATTTGATTTTAT
Organism: Candidatus Saccharimonadota bacterium; assembly: GCA_016290315.1. Classification (GTDB taxonomy): domain Bacteria; phylum Patescibacteriota; class Saccharimonadia; order Saccharimonadales; family Saccharimonadaceae; genus UBA2834. The sequence continues at coordinate 9,095 of JAEETK010000007.1, forward strand.
TGTGGTTCCAATAAATAATGGCAGCGAAAATACTGGAGATTGAGAAGAAGCTACCGACCATGACCATAACTTGTGCCGAGAAATAAGCATTCATATCTTGCGCCATGGCAATTTCGCCATCGAGAAAGAGTGCTAGAGTATTTGGGTCGTCAGCTCTTTTTTCGGTCCCCGGATTGCAGATGCCCTCATTATAAGTCATTCTATCGCCATCCCCATCTTCTTTCTCATCGAAGCAGACGCTTGCTTGATGCGTGGGATGGTGCGCGCTTGTTAATGAATTATTATATTCGACCATCCGATAAGCGCTGAAAGTGGAGATAGCCGCGAATACGACACCCAATACGACTAATAAGGTCGTATTAACGACAACGCGAATGGATGTTTTAGACTTTTTAGTGCTCATACCCTAAGTATAGCATAAGCATTAAATAAGTTTGACGAGACACTCGGTTGTAAAAATGATATCTTCCGCCGTGGAGCCACGCGAGAGATCGGAGACTGGTTTCTTAAAGCCAAGCAAGATTGGTCCGGCCAACTTAGCACCCGCAAACTGCTCTAGAGACTTATAGAGAATATTGCCAGAATTAATGTCGGGGGTGATTAATACATTGGCGCGACCGGCCACTTTCGAACCGTGCGGAGCTTTCTTCTTACCAATACGCTCATTAACCGCTGCATCAAGTTGCATTTCCCCGTCAATCAAAATATCCGGATTGCATTCACGGACGAGCTTAATGGTCTCAGCAATTTTATCCATGGAAGGATCTTTACCACCAGAGCCAAAAGTCGAGAAAGAAAGCATTGCAATACGTGGAGTTTCATCAAGAATTTTAACAGCAGCTTCGTAAACAAGAATAACTATATCCGCAAGCTGCTCAGCAGTTGGATTTTTGCAGGTTGCGCCATCGGAAATAATATAGCGGCGACCATCTGGAAAGTCGGCCACAAAAAGGCTAGAAAAAGTCTTCTTTTCGGATGGATCGGTTTGACCAGCGACACCAACCTGATCACGACAGGCTAAGATTACGTCGCGTGAAGAGAAGTCGATTCCAGCAACCATCCCGTCCGCTAATCCTTCGGATAACTTCTTACCGGCGATAGACATATCACTCTCTTCAAGGATAGGATCACAAACGCCCTGCCCCTTCAGTAGAGTAGCAGCAGCTTTAATAAAATCGTTATTAGATTCAGGAAAAAGAATTTTATACATACATTTATTGTAGCATCTTCAGGGACTCGACTAGTCTAGCTGGGCTATAATAATCCGATAACGACGCGTCAAGTTCGGCCAACTTTTTGCCATATTTTCTGGATATTTCTTTTAACTCGCCGCTGCGCGTTTTAAATGTACTCTCCGTGCACGTACCTACACAGACGGAGATCTTGTCCACTACTGCAATTAGCTCTTCGCTATAGTTAGATAGTTGCGCTTTTATCTCGTCAAACTGGCTGCCGTCAAGATAATCCAGACTATCTCGAAAATCTTGAAAATGCTCTTTGAGTTCAACCATACTCTTGGAGCTGATTTTCTTGGAGTCGACATTCCGTAACTCCTCCTGAAACATCATAATAGCAGTATGCAACTTGGTTAGTTGAGTTTTTTCCTCTTCGACACTCAATAACTCGTCATATTTGTTCAAATCATCCAGTAATTCCAATTGGTCGCGTTTCATGTAGCTATTTGCATTAAGCTCCGCAAGTGTCACACGATACTTCTGATGAGAATCTTTTAAAAGCGCATGGTCGCCAGACATTAGACCGGCATTAACCATGCTTAATTCAATAGTTGCCTCATCGGCGAGATTACGAACCAAATTACGATCATGCACACGTTTCGCCCAGACGATGCCAAAACATTCAGCTACGACAAAAGTTATCAATAATACAATTAAAGCCACCGTAACGAGCATCCGTTGCGAATGGCGGCTGTCTACGCGTGCAATACGATTAACTTTACGAATCTCGCGACGCGTACGGCGACGTTCTATTATCCCTTGTTTCATCTCTGTGCATCCTTTATAACATTATGCACCAAATTCGCATAAGTGATTCGCCCTTCTGGGTTTAGATGAATATGGTCAGCATACATTAATGACCAATCGCTATGCGCAATCTCCCACCAATCAGCTATATAAACATTGTCGTGTTTGTCAGCAAATGACTTTAGCGAAGCGTTCTGTTTTTCGCGCGGTTGTTGCGGTCCGGCATAAGCCGTCACGAGCACGAAGGTTTTACTTCTTCCGGCCGTATTTATAATATCCTGCAAAAGTGAATCTGTAATATTATATTCATTTGTAGCTAAACTAATCACGATAGTGTTTGGCAACTTTCCTTTCGCGGAGTATCCGGCAATTATCCCCGTGGCGGTGATGATCGAACGCGATTCTTTTGCGTCAACATAAGCGCCAGGAATAATTGATTCCAGCGCCTCCTTTGCGCCGAGCGTAACCGAATCACCCAAAACTAGCACGTTGGCCGTATTGACACTTTTTGCACCAGCCCCACTACTGACTTTTGGTAGGTTGGTGGATTTTGCGGCCAGCCCAAGCTGATTGTCTAACGTACTATCAATCATATTCGTTAGGCTACTTATGCCGAGATATTCGACTGATTCTTCCTCTAGACGCTCTTCGCGAGCGGACATATCGTTGAGTTGGTCAACAATTCCAGAAGTGGTAGGTATGCGTAGGTAACTAAAAATTGACGGAACTAAAAGAATGACACCGATAGCAGCATACGCAAAACGACGCCGTTTGTAATATTTAAGCATCTTTAACCTTCGCTCCACATGTAGCGCCCTATTCATTATGGCCGACGCGGCAACGCTAAGAATAATATCAATCACCGCATAAGACCAAAACGGCACGCCGGCGGGTAGGAGATTCGGCAGGAGAATATAGAGCGGATAATGAAATAGATAAATACCATACGACAACGCACCTAATCGTTCCAAAACTCGAATAAAGTTTGCCGGTTTGCGGCGCGTGTGGATGTTTGGTTGTAGTTTAATAATGCAAAATATTATAACTACCGTCAGGAAGCCTGTGAAAGGTAGGCCAAAGAAATAGGTCATAGGATTTACGTAGTCTAGCTTGAAAGATAAGATTAAGATCGTAACTAAGCTAATTAAAATTCCGAGAGTTGGTACAAGTTTTGGCGTTCTTGGAGTGCGTGGCACAAGGTAATTGAAAGCCGCAAAGGCCGCACCGAGACAAAAAGCGCCCATATGCGAATCGATTGTAAAATACGCTCGATCCTGCAAGCCAAACACGCCACCATAGATTGCGAGCAATAAGTCCGAAATAATCGCAAGGCTAAGAAATATAATAGCAAGTTTCTTTACGGCACTTTTATGCTTTTTTGATACCGAAAGTACGGCAATTACTAACAATGGCACAAGAAGATAGAATTGCATCTCGAGCGCCAAAAACCAAGTATGCTGAAATAAATTTGGCGAAATAGTATTTTCGTACGACCCGCCAGTCAGTAGCTGCACGATGTTTGTCGTAAAAGACAATGCCGCAATCGTATTTAGTTTCATGCCAGCCAATACGTCAGGGTGTACAAATAGAGCCACAATCAAAGTCACTAAAACGCATACCAACAAGGCCGGAAAAATCCGCAATAAGCGCCCGCCAATGAAGCGTCCATAATGTATATGGCCGCGCGATGATTCACGAATAAGCTTACCTACTATCAGAAAGCCAGATATTACAAAAAAGATATCGACTGCAATAAAGCCGCCCGGCAAAAAATTGCGAAAAAAGTGATAGACGACAATCAAAAAAATTGCAAAAAACCGTAATGAATTGATGCCCGTCAACCACTGCATGCTTAAATTATAATGACTTTTTCAGATATTCGCGAGCATGAGCGCGACTTAATATGGCAGTAGAGACTGATACCATAATTGCAGTTCTTCCAAAATATACGGGTCCGCATTCGGAGAAGCAGCGATTTCTTGGATAGCCTTAATATATGAGTTCTGGCGAGCCTTTATTCTACTCATGCGATACTCTTCCCACTTCTGGTGTTCTGCCTCGGAAAGCGTTTGCTCGAAGTTGCGTGCCTTATAATGCAATAGCAAATCCGGTAAGCGCGGATCATGAAAATCGGGATGAAAATCCGTCAATTCATTAATGGTGGCGCGGCGTACCGCATCGCAACGAGTCTTATCGGAATTATCCAGGAAGCCGTCATACAACGCCGACTCCGGATCGGTGGCCGGAGGAAACTCTTCGCGATTCTCGTTTTCGGTGCGCATTTTTTCAATAAAGTCTGGATGCGCCAATAATGCTTGAAGATTTTTCTCAATCTGGGCTTTTTCTAGTTTGATTTTTCGCCACCCATCCCCCTGTTCCAATACGCCGATTGGCGCTACGGCTGGGCAATGATTATATTTCAGCTCTTTCACGGTCGGAAAGATTTTTGGTTCTTCTTGCGCAAGTAAGTCATCAAGATTTTGACGCAAATCGAACACTAATACATTGCCATTCTTGGCAGGTGCGATAGGATATGCAATGGTAGTTTTTTCAAATTCGGAAGAGTAACGACCAGAGCTATAAACGAAAGGCGTCGGCCTATCGAGATTAATTAGTTTTTGGACAGATTTTTTGTCACGCATCTTGAAAAGCCATCCGTAAAGTTGTGGCTGTTTTTCTTTGATTAAACGCGTAACCGAAATCAGCGCCTCAACATCAGACAAGGCATCGTGTGCATGTTCGTGCGAAATACCGTTTTCTTTAGTAATTAGCTCAAGGCGGTTTGTTGCTTTGCCTTCTGTCGTAATAGGCCAGTTAATTCCCTCTGGACGCAATGCGCGCGTCATTCTAACCACATCAAGTAAATCCCATTTGCTGCGATCATCTTTCCATTGCCATTCATATGGGTCGTAAAAGTTTCGCCAAAAAGTATGGCGCATAAATTCATCGTCAAAACGTACAGAATTATAGCCCATAGCAATAGTACCAGGCGTAAATATTTCATCCATGACATACTTGCAAAACTCCGCTTCCGAAAAACCGTCCGTCAACGTTGATTGTGGAGTAATCTTAGTCACCATAATGGCCTGCGGGCTCGGCAAAGTATCCTCCCCGAGCTTTACTAGCACATTGACCGGCTCGCCGATCTGCTGCAAGCTCATATCCGTACGAATACCTGCAAATTGCATTAAACGGTCTTCGCGCGGGTTAAGCCCGGAAGTTTCCAAATCATAAAAGAAGAAAGTCTGCTCTGAGTCCATACCTTCATCTTAGCATAATTATTCAGCCGACAGCCCCGTTTACAATAAAGAGATTCTATTGTATATATTTTATGTTGCATACACATCTACACCATAAGAAAGGTAGGTTAATTATCATGCACCTTATCTCGCTCAATAATATGCTCACCGTAGCTGAACATTGTCTCGTGGAGGCAAAAACGACAGCAACGCATGCAGGTTCCGCAACACTGAGCTCCACTGAGATTGGAGTACTCATATATCTCATATTTATATATGGCGGTTATTGGTTTCTTTGGTGGGTATCGGACGGCACTCCGGACAGCGTTATCTGGCTAAGGAAGAAGTGGAGAAAGCTGCGCCGACGCATGCGCGGAGAAGAGCCGGAAGATGAGCAGGAAGACTAGCGAATGCTAGATCTCAAAAGCAGATAGACCGCCCATATAGGCGGTCTTTTTACGGCTACGAGAAAATACCATATAATCATAGCTTGCCTAGCTTGGGGTTAATGTTATTATATTTACTTTTTCTGTTTTTGTGATATAATTCATGCGTTGTACACATATCCGAACCACGAAGAAAGGGGTGTATTATGTTCTTTATTATGTGCTTCTGCTTATTCGGAGGAGTCATTCTGGCGGGCTATATACTTTGGTGTATTGGCGCTTTGTCCTATAACAAAGAGCCTATTAAAACGTATTTTAACGCCGGAGGCAGCTACATCTTCAACAAAAAAGACGGATATCATTTCCTGGTGACCACAAAGCCACTGGAAGCGCGGGGGGTGATTGATAAAATCTGGTTAGCCGACGCGCGGTACGTCTTTCACGCGGGGGGCGACAAGATACGCGTCAGTTACGGCAGGCGTTGCTGGGGCGATTTTCTCGTCAAGGGAGTCTATATCCTGCCGGCCGAGCCGGGAGAAAAACGCGGATTCTACTATCAGAAGTCAGGTATCAGTCTATCGCTCGGTCCCATCAAGGTAAATCCAAGTAGACCCATTCTCTTCCTACCTTCCATAGCCTGCCACGATGCAGACGAGGTGGCAATAATTGAGGGGATTGTGAAAAAGTCCATCAAGGAGTTACCTGAGTTAATGTTGAAAGAGTGATAGTTTAGTTGTTGTTCCAAAAAGCAGACAAACCGCCCATATGGGCGGTCTTTTTATAATCATGAAAAAGGCCGGACAATTATGTTCGTCCGGCCTGAAGTTAGCTAGTTGCAACATGGGCGGGATAAGACGAGGTGAGGTAGGATCAGTCTGCGATGTCTGCAGAAGCCGCATCCTCGGCTTTCTCACGTCTTCCATTGGCGCCAGTAAACCATCTGGCTACCCCTGCGCCAGCCCGTTCGATCGTTTCCACGATTCCACAGTCGCAGTCGAAGCGAGCCGTGCGCCCTTTCTGGATGCGCCTGTCGGCGATTGCTCTCGCGCTGCTCATAGCTATACGTGCCGTTACGGTCTTAGCGATTGCATACGCGACCAGTGCGATAATGGCTGCAAGGATCGGCTCCACATATGCGAACTCGAAAGGATCGCGAGCTGTGTTGCGCAGCCAGACGAGCATGTCCTTGACATATTTCCCTACGAGAGCTTCCGCTGCGATTGCAGAGAATACGCCGGTCATAGAGAAGAAAGTCTCGGACGGAAGCATAATCATGCTTTCCGTTTCGATCATTTCCGGCTGTTTGTTGGCGCGACGATACTCTTTCGCAAGTTTGCGCCTGCGCCAGACGTATTTATCCTTGCGAATAATCACGTCGTCCGTTCGATCGTGCAGCCTTACGCGAGCGAGCGAGACCACGCAGAAGAACGCGATTATCGCCACATACAGCATAGCGTCAATAACTACCATTGCTCCAATAGTTCCCATATTTTTCCTCCTTATAATAGAAAAATTGTATACATTCCCGCATTTTTGCCTGCTATATAAGTAGACAAAAATGCAGGAACGTATCCGAGAACATTTTGTGCAACTAGTTTATTTATGTGCCTAGTCCATAAGACTACTTTTTCATTATATCACACATTCACATTTTTGTCAACCATGCTTATGTTTACACACAAAAAACGGGCCGTCGATTCGGCCCGCTTCTAGTAGCTATTCTTTATTGCTCTGCGTTTTCGGCTTCCGCGGCTTCGTCGCTAGCGCCGGCATCTTCGGACGAAGAGCCCATATCACTAAGGTTGACGCCCATAGATTTGTAGTAGAGATTCGTTAATTCACTATTCATTTCAACATCTTCTACCTTATCGATAAGCATAATGACGAATTTCAATGGACTATTTGCCGGAATGTTGCCTTGGTCGGTATCGCCATAGCCAAGCGCCGACGGAATGCTAAGAATACGTACACCACCAATCTTCATACCATCAATGCCCTTCTTCCATCCTTCAATCAGGCCCGTGGTGCCACCTAGTGGCGATTTTAGCTTGGTGGGGTTTTCTATATTATCGAAGCTCGAGTCAAACACGGTCTCGTCGCTCAACCAGCCAATGTAGTAGGCGGAGTAGTCGACATCTTCTGTGCCAGAAATGGTTCGACCGGTGCCAATTTTTAGATCTTCTGTTTTGAGATTATCGACACTAGCTGCGTTAAAAGCTTTGACTTGACTCTTGTAGCTCTTGAAAGAGTCAAAATATTTTGCAGACAATTCATCGGCCTGCTTTTCAACATTGGCATTATACTCAGCCAACAACTCATCGTAGCGCGCCTGCTCTTCGCTAGTTAAGTTGTTTGACGCATTATTTTTGCTGCCATAATTGAGAACAATGCCGGCATAAAGCGCAAAAGTTGAGGCGAGCATAAAGACCGCGACCGCAGCGATAACGAGACGCTGTTTTGGAGACGTCTTCAAATCATCATTTTTAATCATATTACCTCCGTATTTCCACCCGTTATTTAATTTTTTCCAATGTTTTCATTATAGCTTGAATCTCGGCTTTTTCTAGTGTTTTATCTGTACGAGCAAAGTCTAAATGAAAGCTTACATTCTTTGTATCAGCGCCTTTGGCTTGATATATAGACGTGCAAACAACGCGATTAATCAGACGACGTTGCGTGAGTGTATTGCGAATTTTGGCCTCAATTTCACCCGCCTTGCAACTCAGTGGCAGAGTAAGCGTTAAGTCGCGCGCGACGGATGGGAATTGGCTGAAGCTAAAGTCTTTTGCGCTGGCGCCTTTGAGCTCTAGCAAGACCGACAAATCAACTTCGAACGCCGCCGTTGGAGTCGGGAGTTTAAGTTCGCGCAATACGCGTTGTTTAATTTCGCCAACATAACCAATCAGCCGTCCGTCTTTGGTCTCGACATGCGCACTGCGCTTCGGCTCACAGTAGGCATTGGTTTTATCTTTCGCTTCAACAAATGGCGATATTTTATAATCTACGCCATAACTATCTAGAATCGATAGAAGATATTTTTTGGCGAGATAATAATCGGATTTTCCGGACTGGTCAACAATAACAAAACCAAGTTTGTGACTATTTTGAGGCACACCATCTTCGTCCGCGCCATTCGTGCGTGGATAGACCTGGTTCATTTCGAATAGTGCAAATTTTTCGTGACCGGCACGAAGGTTGGCATATGATTTGTCCAACAAACTTGGCACAATACTTTGACGAATATATTGCAAATCAGGCGAAATTGAGTTGACGATTTTATAAGAGTTTTCTGGAATTTCGCCAACTTTTTTAATTAAATCACCGTGAATGAACGAATAAGTCAACACTTCGTTAGCGCCACGCGCAGATAGATACTCGCGTAGTGCGGTTTTTAATGCGAGCATCTCATTCGGGTCGGACGTAGCATGTAGTGGCAGGACTGGAGCGATATTATCGTAGCCGGTAAGTCGCCCAAGTTCCTCGATAACATCTTCCGAAATATGAATATCGGTACGCCAAAATGGCACTTTTGTAACAACTTTGTCGCCTTTTATCTCAACTTCAAATTCGACATTTTGAAGAATTTTCTGAACCGACTTTGCATCAAAATTTGTGCCAAGCAGATTATTAAGCTGCGATAAGCTTAGCTCAACTTTCTCGACGACGGAAGCAGTTTTTTGACTGTCAAAAACTGCGAGTGGCTCATAACCAAAAGCCTTAGCTTGCTCCGCAAAGCGCAATGCAACCGGCAAAGTCTGGCCAGCCGGCTGACCTTTCGTGAAACGCGTGATTGCTTCAGAAAATATACCATGCGCCATTTGAGTTTTGCGCAAGTTATATAAGCTAAATGTAGCGGATTCGAGAATAACGCGCTTAGTATTCGCATCGATCTCAGTGTTTGCGCCGCCCATTGCGCCAGCGAGCGCTACCGGCACGTTATTGCTCGTAATAACAATATCATCAACATTTAATTCGGCTTCTTTGCCATCCAGCAGGGTGAGTTTTTCGCCTTTTTTGGCTGCACGAACGATAATTTTCGGATTCTTAGACTTGCCGACTTTAACGAACTTGTCATAGTCAAATGCATGCAAAGGTTGTCCAGAAATAAGCATTAATATATTCGTCAAATCCACAACTGGATCAATAGGGCGCATACCGGAACGCGCCAACAAAGTATCCTGCAAAGTAAGATATTTTGGAGCATTATTAGCCTTCAACGATAGTACGACGGCCGTATAGCGTGGGCAGAGCTTTTCGTCTATTTCGATATTAAGCTTAATATTTGAATCGTTAACAAAATCAGCCGCATCGCGAAGATACCAATCGTCTGTTTTGAATGGTTGGCCTAAAATTCCAGCCACTTCGCGCGCAAAACCTAGAATACCAAAAGTATCAGGACGATGCGTAAGTGATTTGTTTTCGATATCAAGAATAACGTCATCGAGCTCGAAAAGCTTTGCGAAATCATCACCAGGCGTAGTGGTAGCCGGATCGAGCTCCACAATTCCAGAATGATCGTCACCAATCGCAAGCTCATCAGCGCCAGCCAACATGCCATATGAATCGTATTTTTTAAGCATTTTACGCATGCCAATTTCGAACGGCTCTTTGTCATGATATGTCGATGGAACGATTGCTCCTGGAGCAATCCAAGCCGCGAGCATTCCTTCATGCACATTCGGCGCACCGCACATAACTTGGATGTAGCCTTTCTCGTCGCGCTCAACTTTTTCAGCCTTTCCACCATCGTCTATTTTGCAAAGCGTTAAATGTGTGTCTGGTATTTTTTCGGCGCTAATAACTTTTACAGCAAAAATGCCGTCATATTTATGCGTCTCATCGATTGCCTCTTCAACTTCTACAAGACGTGCGCCAATCAATTTGATGAGCTCTTCATTAGAGACATTAATGTCAACATATTTTTTGATCCAATTTAATGAAATTAACATGTGAACTCCTTCAAGAAATCAAGTTTGGCTGCCTCGAAATTGCGAACATCGCCAAGCCCATAACGCAACATGACAAGACGATCAATGCCGCCTCCCCACGCAAAACCCTGATATTTAGCTGGGTCGATGCCGGCCATTTTAAGAACATTCGGATGAATCATGCCGCAACCAAGCATTTCAAGCCAGTCGCCGCCTTTACCCTTGCCGCCTAATGCAGCTGGTTTTTCAATTAAGAATTCAAGGCTAGGCTCCGTGAATGGAAAGTAGCCCGGCTGGGTTTTAATATTAAGTTTTTGGCCATAGTATTTTTCAAAGAATTCACGCAGAATGCCGAGCATGTTGCCGAGCGTACAAGTTTCAGAAACATAGACACCTTCACATTGGTAGAATGTATGTTCGTGCGTGGCGTCAACGTCTTCATTGCGATAGACACGCCCAGGAACCGCTACGGCAATCGCATTGCCCTCGTCTAATTTGTGTTTGTAAGTTTTTAATACACGATTCTGCATCGTACTAGTATGTGCTGGCGGAATAAAACCTTCTTCTGTGCGGAAAGTATCGTAGCCATCACGTGCTGGATGACCTTTAGCAAAGTTGAGACTATCAAACATATGAAATTCATCGTCGAGTTGGACGGATTCCATAATATCGAAACCCATGCTTTGATAAATTCCAATCACACGATCAAGTTCGGTCATGAGTGGATGTTTGCTACCAAAATCTGCAGTCAGAAATTCTGGCGCTTCGGCATTAATATCACGCGAGGCTGTAATATCGAGCGGAGTAACGACTGCGTCTTGCGCTGCGTTCTCAGCATCAGCAATTTGTTGCATGATTTTTTGTTTTTTAATATTTAGTTCTTTGCCAAAATCAGCCCGCTTTTCAGCCGGCATGTCTTTGATTTTGGCGTATTCTGCGTTGAGCTGTTTTAGCTCTACTTTTAAATCCGAAATACTAGGCATGATAACTAGTATTTTATCATATCTCTTATCTGTTGACTATTTAATAACAAAGATAATAATAAGCGCCACCGCAGCTAGCGAAACTAGTATAAACCAAAACCAACTAAAACGACCGGTTTTTTGAGTGCCGCGCAGATATTCAGAATCTTCCACTAAGTCTACGTCTTCATCGCGCGAATTACGGCGAGAACGTTCGCGCAAATCAGCAGAGATACGCTCTTGCAATTTTGATTGTTCTTCATTTCCTTCTACCATTATTCCCACGACGTATCTCCTTTTTTTATTGAACTTTTTTATTTTAGCATAAAAAGCTTATATCTAAAAAAATACAGAAAATAGATAACTTATCTAGAAATATGATATGATGTTTTATATATAACACTTAAGGAGAGGTAAAATGGCAACAACCAAAGCCAAAACGGCCAAGAAATCTGGCGCCAAAAAGACTTCCGCGAAGTCTAAAGCTGCGTCTTCGAAGCCAAAAACTGTCAAAGCAGTTGAAGCCAAAACTACCAAAAAAGCCAAAGTTACCACGGTGGATAAGGTTCAAGATGAGGCAGAAAAGGTAGCAGAGGAAAAAGTCAAAATAGTATCCGCAAAGTCACACCCAATCAAAGAGTTCTTTGCGCGCAAGTTTGATGCTTCCGAAAATATTTTGACAATATTTAAGGACACAAAAATCATTGGAGCAATCATTGGCGAGATTATTGGTACTGGCGTTATCGCAGCTATCGCATTAACGCTCGGCCTGTTTAATCCACTATATTTGATTTTTGGCTATCTCGGCGTAACGTTAGCCGTCTTCACGCTTTCTGGCGCACATCTTAATCCGGTCATTACGGTCGGCATGATGGCTAGTCGCCGCGTTTCAGCCATTCGTGGTGTTCTTTATTTAATTGCACAAGTCATCGGCGCATGGGCAGGCTTTGCAATCGTCAACGGCTTTTATAATGCCGGCATCGCATCTGGTAATATTGCCGCCGACAATACTACACTACCGGCGCTCACTGCAACTAGTGATTTGGCCGCCACAACCGAAGGCTTTAGCTTCTTCTGGACAATCACAATATTGGAGTTCGTAGGTGCGATCATTATCGCGTTCTTCTACGCTCGTGCGCTCGCCTACAAGCGTAGTGCTTTTACGTTTGCAGCAACCGTATCTACTGGCGTCTTTTTAGCATTACTATTCGCAGTCGTCACCACTGGTACCTACTTGGGTATTCAAGAAAATTCATTCGTATTGAACCCAGCAGTCGCATTTATGTATGGCGTATTGCCAGGTAGCGCGGAAGGTTTTGATGCCTTAATGAACGCATTAATGCCGATGCTTGTTACCTATGTATTGTTCCCAGTACTAGGTGGCGTAGTTGGCTTCTATTTGTCCGATTTCGCTTCAAAGCTAAGTGGCAAAGAGTTAGCGAATTAATCCTTAAATACACAGAAACACACTCCATGTGGAGTGTGTTTTTTTGTGCGCACATCTCGATATAATGCTTATACTTATCGCTACACATGAATTAAAAATGATATAATAATTATTAGAAATATGTATCAAGATTTTAATAATACACCAACCCCTACGTCGACAATTCAACCTCAGATGACGGATAAACCAGTCACCGAAGAAAAGGCAAAGCGAAAAAAGATTATTAAAATTGCCTCTGTGTTTTTCTTTATTTTTGCCGTAATTATAGTCGTCTGCGTATTGTTAAGCTTAGATCCGACAATAATCTATAGAGGCGGCGACGATTTTGGCAGCATGGAGGCTGAACCGGTTACGTCTTATAAACCTAAGCATGTAACGCCGGGTTTTACTGCTAATGATCTTCTCGGGAGTTGGAGTTGCAGCAACGACAAATCTTTTATATTCACTAATGATTCCTTTACTTCTTTAAATAAGCTCGATGATGACGAGGTTGGCTATTCTGGTAGCTATTCATATGATCCAGATACTAATCTGATTACTTTCGATATCGACTCGACTGTCCAAAATGGCGAAAAGAAGCCTATAACGGAGAACGATACGTGGCAAAATGAATATTCGGTTTCAAAGGAAGAAGATAAACTCTTACTTTACCCAGACGACGACAACGCGTATGTTTGCGAAAGGAAACTAGATGACTAAGAAGATTAAGATTATATCATTAATAATTATTGCAGTCTCCTGTTTCTTATTTGCGAAACCAGTGTCAGCAACAAAGCGCTTGAACTGGCACGACGAATATAAAAGTAAATGGAAAATTATCGACATCAAAAAGGACCAGCTTATTAAACTGATTAACTTCAAGAATAGCGGCGGTCTAGAAATTGGCGGAACCACAACTAAAGATGATCGCTGGTGCCAAGGCTCTACGATTACACCGAGACATATAGTTTGGGCTAGCTGGAAAAATAATCATACTGAAGTGCAAATTGTTTTTGCGGACAGGAATCCACCATACCATATCCAGGGTTACGTATCTGGCTATTTCGAGCACGCGCCACTAACTTACAACTGGAAGCGCGACGAGGTAGTTGTTGGCGGAGATGGAAACTGGACATATATTAGCGACAAGACCATGAAGAAAACAAGAACCGTCAAACGGAATAAGAGAGATTTTGCCTACAATAATAAGCATGACGCCTATAATGTTGGGGATAAATTCTATACCGACGATTGGCATACAGTTTCTGGAATAAAAAGTAACTCGTTTAAACATGGGCTAATCCCACAGCAGCAGGCCACGTATAATGATTATGTTTATAGAATAGCCAACGATTGGGGGTGTGGCGATTGGCCTAAGCATGGCAATATGCACTGGGAAGATCAAGATATTTGCTGGCCAGGTCACGGCGGTACCGCTATAATATTCGCCATCAATATTAAAACTGGCGAACTCGAAAAAACCTTCGTCATAAATACCGATGTCTTGGCCGAGGAGCTCGAAAGTATCTCATTTGACGAAAAGGGTGACATGTATTTGGCCTACAATAAGAGCGGTGCGACTTTCTATAAAATATCTCATGACGTATTAAATACTTCTCCGTCCGAAGGTGGCAGTATGCCATCGGGCGGCAATAACCCCGATACTGGCGATAACGGCAATTCTGGTGATTCCGGCAATGACGCATTGAGACGCTCCAAAGAAGCAATGGAGAATCCGCCAGATATTAATATAGCCCCGGACAATGAAATAAGATGCACTTCCATCCTCGATCCTTCACTTTGCGAAAGCGATGACGGTTCTGCGATTCAACAAATTCTTATCTTCATAATTGAAACGATGTCAATTGGCGTCGGCACAATCGGCGCAATCGGCTTTATGCGTTGCGGATACATCATAATGACCGCGCGCGATAATGTCTCAAGCGTCGAAAAGGCGAAAACTCGAATCCTCGAAATAGTTATCGGTATTGTTGCATGGGCGCTTCTTGCATCAACAATTTACTTGGTTACGCCGCGCACCGAAGTTGTCGATACGGTTCTGGAAACTGTTGAAGTAATTGATTTTTCAAAATAATCGCAATTTACCGAGTATAAAAAATACCCCCTTGCGGAGGTATTTTTTATACTCGTGACAATTACTCTGTTACGCCGAGCTCAATGCGCTTAAATTGTTTAACATTGATATTCTCGCCAGTCTTTGCGATGGTTTCCTTGATTAAATCAGCAACCGTTTTCTTGTCGTCGAAGATATATGGTTGATTCATTAGTACGCGATCCGCAAAAGCCTTTGAAACTTTAGAGGCGACAATTTGCTCTTTTTTGTCAGCAGGTTCTTTGCCGGTAAGAGTAGCCTCAGCCTCTTTCTTAGCTTCTTTCATTTTGTCTGCAGGGATGTCTTCCTCGCTGACCCATTGTGGGTTCATGCTGGCAACCTGCATAGCAAGCTTATGTGCGAGATCTTTGAACTCATCGGTTTTTGCAACGAAAGAAGTTTCGCAGTTAACCTCGACGATAGCGCCAATGCGACCACCATGCACATAAGACTCAATGATGCCTTCACGAGTTTCGCGATCGCCGCGCTTCTCTGCTTTAGTAAGGCCTTTTTTGCGCATTTCGGCAAGAGCTTTATCGAAATCGCCTTTAGCTTCTACGAGAGCTTTCTTTGCATCGGTCAAACCAACGCCAGACAACTCTTTCAACTTCTTGATGAGCTCAATGCTAATGGCTTTTGCTTCACCAGCAACTTCTTTTACGCTTTTTTCTTTTTTCGTAGCCATTTTATTACTCCTTTTAGTTTTTACTTAGTAGCTTTAGCTTTGCCTTCTTTGATGGCGGTAGCAAAGTATTCGAGGATAAGCTTGACGGACTTGATGGCGTCATCGTTGGCTGGAATCGGATAGTCAATACCGGTAGGATCACTGTTCGTATCAACTATTGCAAATACTGGAATATTAAGGCTTTGAGCTTCCTTGATTGCATTCTTGTCTTGAATCGTATCGGACACGATAACCGCAACTGGCTGTTCGGTCATATCCTTAATGCCACCGTAACGCTCATTAAGATCATCAATTTCTTCTTGAAAACGTTGAACTTCGAGCTTGTTGTAGCGTTTTTCTAGTTCGCCAGAAGCCATACGGCGTTCAAGATCTTTAAGCTTGCGAATCTGTTTATTGATAGTCTCAACGTTAGTAAGCATACCACCAACCCAACGAACAGTAACGTATGGCATGTCGACTGATTCAGCAACTTCCTTAACGGTGTCCTTCATTTGCTTTTTGGTGCCAACGAAAAGAACTTTTTTGCCACCAGCGACGCGACGGCTAATTTCCGGAAGAGCGCTATCGAGAGCGTCTACGGTCTTTTCGAGGTTAATAATATGAGCGCCTTGGCGCTTGCTATGAATGTATGGAGCCATCTTTGGATGCCAGCGGCTAGTCTTGTGACCAAAATGCGCACCAGCGGCAAGAAGCTCCTTGATATCTGCTTGTACAGGCATTGTACCTTTCTCCTTCACTCGTAACTCACACGAGCTGATTCATTAATATTTATTACTTGCTTATTTTAACATATCTTTTAGCTTTTGCATAGACCGGATTGCTATAATAACTCCTTATGGCGCTTATGTATTTACTATTTAGTGCTTTTATGTTATAATTATATAATGCTTTGCTTGACCAGCGGAAGGAGGTGGAAAACGTGGGAGGCAAATTAAAAGTCGTAGCGGGCGTGGTCGGCGTAGTTGTACTGGCGGCGCTTAGCTATCTCTGCGCCGCAGTGCTTGCCGTCGCATTGCTCTTCGACAACTACGATGGGCACGATTGGCGCCCATAGCAATTCGCACTTTTGACCCAAAAGCCGCCTCGCCCAAGTTGGGAGGAGACGGCTTATTTTTTATCACTTTATTCCTGATAGGCTTCTAGCGTGACATTGACGACTTGTTCTTTACCGTCACGCAAGATGGTGACTTGGATAGTGTCGCCTACCTTATATTCGCCAACTAGCGTCGACACCGAACCGGCATGACCAACCTCAATATTGCCAATTTTCGTAATAATATCTTTATCTTTAATTCCCGCCTTGTCAGCTGGACCTTTCGGAAGAACCGACGAGCCATTCTTTGAGGAGTTGTATACATACGCACCCTGCTTGACTGAGAGATCGTATTCTTTAGCAACGTCTGGCGTGATAACCAAATAGCTTAGCCCCATATATGCACGCTCTGCCTTTCCATCGTCCATGATGCGCCTAAGCATACCCTTCACAGCAGATATTGGGATCGCAAAACCGAGCCCTTCGGCAGTAGTTGAAGTGGCCGTATTAATACCGATTACATCGCCAGCAGCATTAACTAAAGGCCCACCAGAATTACCAGGATTAATCGCCGCGTCGGTCTGAAGCATATCTGACAAATATTCAACATTACTACCATTCGAGTCGCCAGCCTCGATAGAACGCCCCATACCACCAATTATGCCCTGAGTGACAGAGTTTTGATATGCGCCGAGCGCGTTACCGATGGCCAGAACCGGTTGACCAACCGCTATCGTCTTAGAGTCGCCCAGTTTCACAACTGGAAGGTCTTTGGCGTTATTGATCTTGAGATAGGCGACATCATTAAGTGGGTCGAGGCCCAGTAATTCGACATCGCTATAAGTATCACCATCGTCAGTGATGACTTTGATATTTCTTGCACCCTTTACGACATGCTTATTTGTAATAACGTAGCCGTCAGAGCTTACAATCATGCCCGTACCAGCCGACTGCGATGCGCCGCCGAATCCATAGTAGCTCGAGGCACTATAACTCTCGCTAACAATCGAGACTACAGCAGGAGTCACTTTGCCGACGATGTTAGCAATGGACGTTTCTTCGAACTCTACCGAATTACCCGTATAGTACCCGTCCGTATTAGAAACTGTAGTAGTAGCGGCCGGTGTTGTTAGTACTTTATAGAAAGCAAAGCCGCCCAGTCCGCAGCCCACCATCGCGATGAGTACGGCAAAAATTGCTAACCCCAGCGCCGCACCGCCGCCACGTTGGCGCGGTGGCCTATCAATAACTGGCGTTTCCGGATTTTTATTTAAACTAGGTGAATTGGGGCGATAATTGCGCCAATCATCTTGCTTTCGTTCCGTAGTCTCGGTGTTTTTAAGGCTTTCTGAATTCCCACTGTCCATAATTCTCCTTTCCTTAAATATTAAAATTGGGCACTGAATAGAAAAATACCATCAGAATCATAATTAAAGCTGAAAAAATTGCCGGTGCCAATATGTCATCGGCGCGAATTTTGCCATCATGACGGATTGCAGACTTGTAGCCATGCGCAAATACAAAGAGCATAATGCCAGATACGATTGGGAATTGCGGAATAGCAAAGCTTGAAAGAAATCCTGTCGTAGCGGTGCGACCGAGCTGATAGGCAATCGTCCAATGATAGAAAATCCAATACAATTCCGACATCATCATACCGAAAATAAAAGTAATTAGAACGAAATCATGATCGTCGCTCTGAATAAGAACATGTCGCGTAGCGCCATAGCCGATAATGA
Organism: Candidatus Saccharimonadota bacterium; assembly: GCA_016290315.1. GTDB lineage: Bacteria > Patescibacteriota > Saccharimonadia > Saccharimonadales > Saccharimonadaceae > UBA2834. The sequence goes on from JAEETK010000007.1 coordinate 27,588, forward strand.
AGCTGACTATAACACCAACAAGAGGATCTATCTGCGCAGTAACCAGGGATAATGCAAAAGCACCAAAGAAGGTTGCGAACAGTGCTTGAATTTCCGTAGCGAAGCTGGAGCTTAGCGGTTTGATAGCTACTAGCCACGTCGCATAAATGATAGTAAGAATTATTTGCCAAAAGTTAACAGAACCGCCTGCTGGATTAGCCAAATAAACCAACAGTGCAAGACTAATGCCGACCGTAAAATCAACAAGATTCGCTTTTAGATTTAGCCACCAGTAGCGAGGGCGCACGGCCACCACGCGCCATTTAGACAACAGAACCAGGATAATTGCAAAAACCCAATTTGCACTCACCACGGTTAATGTCGTTGAAGCGACTGCGAGGCCAATACTGAGCATAACGTGTGTCGCCGTACTAAGTGCGTTGCGACCGCGTCTTAACATGACGTAATCTGCCATAACTCTAATAATTTTAGCACGTGTCGGCGTTTTCCGCCACTTATGCTAAAATAATCTTTATGGAACAAAAACCCTCATTTGGACAAAAATACCCCGCATTAAAAGATATTCTGAGTTTTCTACTATTTGTAGGCGCGGTAGCTTTGGGTACTTTTATCTTGAACAGTTTCATTTTTCGCAGTTATAACGTGATTGGTGGCAGCATGGAAAATACATTGCAGTCTGGCGATCGCGTAATTGTAAACCGAATTCCAGTTAGTCTAGCTCACCTCAATGAGCAAGAATATATACCAGAACGTGGGCAAATAATCGTATTTGCCAACGGCGGCAATTCTTCCATTACAAATTGCGAGCCCCTAGACGGCGTAGTGGATCAATATATCATCAAGCGTGTCATTGCCTTCCCGGGCGAGCGTGTTACGCTTCAAAATAGCGTCTTAACCGTCTACAACGACGAACATCCAGAAGGCTTTAATCCAGACGAAGATACGCGCAAATCCGACACGGATGGTCCTAAAAAAAATATATCTGGCTCGGTTAATATAATCGTACCCGAAGGCGAGTTGTTCGTATCGGGGGATAATCGCGAAGGCTCAAATTCGTACGATTCACGCAACGGCCTAGGCACAATTCCGTTTTGCCGAGTGATTGGTCCAGTTTCTACCAGAATCTTCCCTTTTACGGGAGTTCGCTTCTTCTGATTTTTACTCTTCAAGCAAAGGGCGCTCTACGATAACTGGGTCCACGCTGGCTTCGCCTGTTGTAATCTTTACAACATCTTTATCAATGAGCGAGAGTGATTTATATGCTGTATTGTAGTGGTTTACGGTCGTACCTAGCGATGAGCCAAGTTTGTTCATGTAGGTATCGAAGGCCGTAATATGCTGCCCAAGTTTAGCTACACGCGCTTGGATTTCGGCAGTATCTTTTTCTATCTCGAGACTACGAAGCCCTTGTAAAATTGTCTGCAGATAGGCCATAAAGCTAGTCGGACTAACGATGATTACTTTTTTGTCGCGATATGCATACTCTATTAGATCACGCTCGGTTCCAGTAGTTCCAACTTTATTAATAAGTAAATCATAATAAAGACTTTCGGACGGGATAAACATGAAGGCGAATTCCATAGTTTTTTCGTGCGGACGGATATACTTTGAAGTCTCGTCGATGCGCCCTTTCAGATCATCGCGGACCTTTTTCGCGAAAGCCGCGCGCTCAGCTTTATCCTTTGCCGCCACCATGCGGTTGTAATTTTCGAGCGAAAACTTGGAATCAATTGGCAGAATTTTACCCTTGTCGAGAAACACAACCGCATCGACAATTTCACCATCTTTAAACTTATATTGAAGAGAGTATGATCCGACTGGCAAAACATTACCGAGCACAGTATCGAGATAGTATTCGCCAAAAACACCACGTTGCTTAGGGTTCTGCAAAACGGATTGAAGAGTCTTAAGCTCGTCGGCAACCGATTCGACGTGCTTGTTTGTCTCATTAATCGTGGCAAGTCTGGCAGATATTTCCGCAATAGCACGCTTGCTGTCGCGCATCTGGCGTCCAGATTCAGTGAGCTGGCGCGTAATCGAATCCTGTACGCGAAGGTTGTTGTAATCGATTTTACGGTTGACCGCTTCGTTCATCTGGTCGATTTTATCTTGCGTGCGTTTGTTTTCTTTGTCGATTTTGTCATCAAGCACACGCGAAAGGGTGTTCAACTTACTTGTCAAAATTATAATTGTTGTCAAAAATACAACAATCAATATTACAACCAAAACGATAGCCAAAATATCCATAAGCAATATTATACAATAAAAAATACCCCAACGCGAGCTGGGGTATTTTTGGCTAGCTTAATTGATTATTTATCTACAACTTCGCCCTCGACGGTGTCGCCATCTTTTTTATCACCGTCAGATTTCTTATCATCTTCGGAAGCCTGCTGATACATCTTTGCGCCAATTGGCATGATGGCGTCATTGAGAGCTTTCGTAGCCTCTTCGAGTTTATCTTTGTCATCAGCATTCTTCTCGAGAGCTTCTTTAGCCTCAGATACAGCTTTCTTGATAGTCTCCTTATCTTCGTCGGAGATTTTGTCTTTATACTCGTCTGGCATCTTTTCGGCTTGATAAATAGTATTCTCGAGATGATTCCTAGCTTCAATGGCCTCTTTCTTTTTCTTGTCGTCGGCGGCGTGAGCTTCGGCATCGCGCTGAGCTTTTTCGATATCTTCTTTGCTCATATTGCCAGAATTCTGAATAGTAATACTCTGCTCTTTGCCGGTGCCTTTATCTTTTGCGGTAACATTCAAGATACCATTCGCATCGAGATTGAAGGTTACTTCAATCTGCGGAATACCACGCGGGGCTGGAGCAATACCATCCAAGATGAAGCGACCAAGTGACTTGTTGTCGTTGGCGAATTCGCGTTCGCCCTGAAGGACGTTAATCTCCACCTGTGGCTGATTATCTGAAGCGGTGCTAAAGACCTGCGATGCACTGGTTGGAATGGTCGTGTTGCGATCAATCAATGGAGTACGGACGCCGCCCATAGTCTCAATACCAAGAGTGAGCGGAGTAACGTCGAGCAATAGCACGTCTTTGACGTCGCCAGCAAGAACACCACCTTGAATAGCTGCACCAACCGCCACGACTTCGTCTGGGTTTACGCCCTGCATTGGGTCTTTGCCGAAGAGCTTTTTAGCACGCTCGACGACGGCTGGCATACGAGTCATACCGCCGACCATAACAACATCAGCAATGTCGCTAGTTTTTAGATTAGCATCATCAAGAGCTTTCTTGACTGGACCATCTAGACGATCGAGAAGTGGCGCAACGAGCTCTTCGAGCTTAGCGCGGGTTAATGTCAATTCGAGATGTTTTGGACCATCCGCATCGGCTGTAATATATGGAAGGTTAATGTCGGTTTCAGTAGCGCTAGAAAGCTCTTTCTTAGCCTTCTCTGCCTCATCCTTAATGCGCTGCATGGCCGCCGCATCTTTGCGAAGATCAATACTATTCTCCTTCTCAAACTCAGAAAGAATATAGTCGACAATCTTGTTATCAAAGTCTTCACCGCCGAGGTGAGTATCACCATTGGTAGCCTTTACTTCGAGAACACCATCGCCAAGTTCAAGAACGGAAACATCGAAAGTACCACCGCCAAGGTCGAAAACAACAATCTTTTCGTCCGCTTTTTTGTCGATACCATACGCTAAGGCGGCGGCGGTTGGCTCTGGAACGATGCGCTTTACTTCGAGGCCAGCAATTTTGCCAGCGTCTTTGGTTGCCTGACGCTGAGAATCATCAAAGTAGGCCGGAACGGTAATTACGGCTTCGGTGACCTTTTCGCCCAAGAAAGCCTCTGCATCGGCCTTAATCTTTGAAAGAATCATGGCGGAGATTTCTTCTGGAGTCATTTCCTTGTCGCCAAGCTTGACCGCCACGCCAGCACCCTTACTGACAATCTTGTATGGAAGGATGCCAATATCATCTTTAACTTCTTTATCGCTGAACTTGCGGCCGATTAGACGCTTAATGCCATAAATGGTGTTTTCCGGGTTAGTCACGCGCTGACGTTGCGCGACCTTACCGACTAGGCGGTCGCCTTTCTTTGTGACGGCGACTACGGACGGCGTAGTGCGATCACCTTCGCTATTTGTAATAACCTCCGGTTTGCCGGCTACCATATAGGCAAATGCCGAGTTGGTCGTACCGAGGTCGATGCCGATAATTTTACTCATTTGGGTTTTATCCTCCTTGAATTATAAACGATATTATGTTTTAGCACTCGCACCCAGTGAGTGCTAATTTGTTATCATTGTAGCGCGTTGGCACTCTAGTGTCAAGTCTGCTAAACAGAGGTGAAACATAAAAAACTATAATTCTTCGAGATATTCTACGAAGTTTGGAATAGTGAGAAGATACCCACCTAGCCCAGCACCAATCGTGGCGCAAATCAAATCAAACATCGTATCGTCAACGCCAACTGAAATTAGTTGTTGCATGCTCTGTCCCAAAAGCTTGTCGCAGCCAAACTCGAAGAATTCCCAAAGAACGGCGATTGCTATCGAGAAGAACATGATAAACATTGCCTTGAAAAGCTTAGGGCTTTTATTTACCTTGAAGTAAACGAGAGCATAGTGTCCGACTAGGGCAGAAAAGACTCCCGAACAAAAATGTACTGTTTTGTCGAAATACGGGACGGTCTTATATAAATCCATACATATGCCCATGTCTAATGCTACAAAGATAAAAGCATAATATAGAAGTTCTATTCGAAAGGCAAATTTACACTTGAACACTTTCTCGACTATATTGGGAATAAACGGCAAGACGAGGCCTGCCAAGAAGCCACCATATTTACTATAGCTAGGGTCAACAAGACAGCGGATGCCAGTAAGAATCGCATAGACAAGCAGACAAAGCTTAATGGCAATTAAAAAACCACGACGAAGTTTCTTCATTTATGCACATATTTTAGCATATTTACTGGCGTGTTAAGATAAGTATATATGCTTACTTCTGCTAGCCTGCAGCTGATCGCTATTGTTACTATGTTTATTGACCACTTGGGCGTATATATTTTTCATAGCCCAATTTGGATGCGTGCGATTGGTCGCCTCGCAATGCCGTTGTATTGTTTTATGCTATCGGAAGGTTTTTTGCATACCAAAGGTAAACAACGAACTCGTTATTTTGGTAGATTGTTGGCTTTTGCTTTTATTTCACAATTACCTTTCGATTTGGCCCACTATGCCGCATCGGGTGGGCAGCTATCGGGGCTACCACTTCATCTATCCGCCGGACTGATGGAATATAAGCTATATCTCAATGTGATTTTCACCCTACTCTTCGGTTTCATAGCTATGTCGGCTATAGAATATGGCGGTTGGGCGGCGATTTATTTGTCAATCTTATTGCTCTTCGCCGAAATACTAGGCATGGATTATGGAGTATACGGAGTATTGCTAGTAATAAACTTTTACCTGTGTTCGAGATTCTTGAAGGGTGAAAAAATGAAGATTGGGCGGATGTTCGGCTATATGTTTAGCTTATTTGTGCCTATGACCCTCATGGTCATAATCGAGAATAAACCGATGCAATTATTCTCGTTGCTCGCAATTTTTCCAATCTTAATGTATGGCGGCAAGTTGGGACATCGTTTGCCGAAATGGTTTGGCTATATTTTCTATCCAGCGCATTTGATGGCGATCGCCATAATATGTTTTTTACTTCCGACGTAAGACTGCTAAGCTTGCGCGCAAACTAAAGTCGTATTCTTCTGAATGATTATCGAGAAATTCACCTACGGCTTTGGTTACGCCTGGTAATTCCGCATTGCGATAATCATGGACAACAATAACCCCACCGCTCACCATGCGCGGTGCAACCTTTTCAAAACTAGTTTTAATTGACCGATAGAAGTCACCGTCAAGTAATGCGAATGAAATTTGACTAGGTAAATCAGAATCGTCGAGCTGATCGAACCACTTTTTCACAATAACTGGGTCGGGAAGGCTCAACTTTTTAAATTTATGCGCAACAGTTTCTGGTGACACCTTTAATTCACCAGCTTTAAAACGCCAGCCTGCCGCCGATTGATCTTCGGGAGCTTTTTCGGGCAATCCCTCGAAGGAGTCGTAAAGGTAGAGCCATTTATCTGGTGTATTTTTTAAAGCCTCCGCTAGTAATACCGACGTATCGCCAGCATAGCAGCCGAATTCTACAACGTCGCCGGGGATGACCATAGTCTTATCTAGCTCCTGCAAAATAATGTCGGTTTCTCGGTTTGGAATTTGAAGATCTTTCATGCTAGTTAATAAAGTGGATATCCTTCATAAGTTTGCCGAAAGCTTCCTGAAACTCTTCGACAGTACCAGAATTATCAATGTAATAGTCAGCGATAGCGATTGGCCCGCCTTTTTCGAGGTTTTCAATCTCGGCGCGGTCACGCTCGGCGACAGCTTGCGCGTCGAATGGGCGATCTGGGCGCTCGGCAACGCGCTTGCGACGTAGAGCTTTTGGCGTAACAATAGCGACGACCGTCATTTCGGTTGGCCATTCTTTGCGTAGAATCTTATATTCCGTCCAGCTATAAAGACCGTCAAGTACGATATGCTTTTGACCAGCCTCAATCAGTTTTTTAGCCTCCCGAATAGCACGCAAGACTACGAAATCCTTGCCTTCTTTTTGGCGGATTTCCTCGCGGAATTTCTTCTCACTCTCGCCATCTTCCGTGCGTGGGATGCCCGCCTCCTCCATGGCCTTATAGATAATTCCGCCAAAGTAGACTTTTGGAACGCCGCGTTCGGTTAGATACTCAATCGCCGTTGATTTACCGCTGCCGCACATCCCAACTACGGCAACAATCTTAATGTCTTTGCTATCTTTGTCCATATTAAAATTATACTACATCGATATTTGCGCTCCCTGTTGAGCGGTTCTGCCGTATGCTTTTGCAAAGTTTAACGCAATGTCCGAATATTTAAGACTTAAAGCGACCGAAGACAATAGATTGGAGGTTACAAAAAAAGAAGCGCCACCCCTGATGATAAATCGTTTTTTGAGTCCGAATTTTCTGGACATTATCGTATTATTCAAACAAGGCTCAATAATATAAAGAGGCTAAATAGCGCCGAGTACACGCGACCAGAGTTCATCAACAACGGATTTATTCATATTGCCAACGGCGGCGAGACCAGAAATGCCAGATTGCATGAACTCACGAGCGAGGCTAACGATGGTACCCTTGTCGATAGCGTCAATCATTTTTGGCGCCTCACTAAGCGGTTCGTAAGTATTAGTAGTAATATACTCGCGCATATAATAGCTGCTAATTTGGTCGGCAGTCTGAGCGAGCATCTGATGGCGACCAAGAGCATAGGTCTTGGCGGCATTGATATCCTCTTCGCTAATGTCGCCATTAATAACTCGCGCTAGTTCTACAGCAATCAAGTCAAACAGCTCCGCAGCATTCTCGTGATTTACTTCGCCGTCAAAGTCCCAAGTGCTACTCCACTTATCGCTTTCAGTATTCGAGCCGATGCCATAGACAATGCCACGTTTGCGAGCGGCGCCAAATATCTTACTACTCATGGTGCCGTTTAGGATATGATTGAGACAACTCATAGCGTATTGCTCTTTTGGCTCGAGCGGACGCTGAATGATGAAAGAAAAGCCGAAACACACATTGGCGGCATCCTTGCGGCGAATTAATACTGGACTCGTTCCAACAAACGCGCTAATTGGCACTTCAAACTTTTCGCCAGGCTTCAAGTCCCAGGTTTCGAGCATATTAATAATCTTGCGTTTGCGGCCACGCAGGCTACCACAAATAATAAATTGCATATTTGAAGCAGTATGTGTGCGGCGATGGTGTTCGCGCACATCCTTGAGCTCGATATTATTGATAGTCTTTAGGCGTTCGGAGTAAGTCAGCACTTGTTCACCAAGAGCCTGCTGCAATTTTGGCCAGATTAGACGAGCGTAGTCATTCTGATATCCTGTCAGCTCAGAGCGCACATTTCCTTTTTCGCTACTGAGCTCTTCTTCATTAAATTTAGGCTTAGCGATTGCTAGTTCTTGCAAACGTAAGATGCGATCCCATTCAAAATCTGCACATTCCGCCTCATAGGCGATGAAATTGTCCGAAGTCCAGGCATTATGATATGCGCCGTTTTTTGTGAACTCGGATTCATAAGCCTGCTCGTCTTTAAATTCAGCATTGCGACCAAAAGCCATGTGCTCCATCAGGTGAGCCACTTCGTAAATATCCTGTCTCTTTACGAATTTATTGCCGGCGCGAAAAACAACCTTCAGATTAATCACCTCTGAACTAGGGGCATCTATAAGTAGACCGCGTGCGCCATTTTTCAGACGCACTTCTTCAATGGAGTGTTTCATACGTTTCTTTAGTAGTGACTGCTTATACTTGACTTTCACGCAATAATATGATAATATAATAGTATCGCTGAGAACGCGGCCTGATTTGGTCGCGTTCTTTTTTGCATTTTAGTTAACGACGGCCTTTTTTCTTATTCTGGCGAGATTTCTTCTTGCTCTTTCGTGCTTGATTACGCTTCGCATTGCGATTTGTATTCTTTCCAGTAGTGGCCGCACGACGTTCGGCGGGCTTGCTGACGCCATGTTCATCCTTCGTGAATTCATCGTCAAGATTCTTTTCGCCGGCAGAGATCTCATTTACGCCCTTTTCCGTAGCGGAATCGGCCATCTTGGTGAGCTCGGTTTCATATTTATCGTCGGAAACTTCGGCGACATCTTGCGGCCTGATTGAGAGGAGAATATGCATTACCTCTTCACGCAAAGCGCGTTGGAGACCGTCAAAGAGCTTCTGGGATTCCGAGCGATATTCTACGAGCGGATCACGTTGACCAACGGAACGCCAGTGAATGCCCTCGCGGAGATGCTGCATGTTTTCAAGGTGTTGCATCCAGAGGGTATCGAGGACATTAAGATAGACCTCGCGTTCAATCTTATGCATGGTTTCTTCGCCAAACTCAAGCTCTTTATCATGATACATTTCTTCAACTGCCGCTAGAGCTAGACGATTGCGATCTTTCTCTTTGCGCATGAGGCCAATTGTATCAATTAAATCGTCGTCTAAATCAAAGACGCGTTTGAAGTTTTCGGCAAACTTCTTGTTTACGCGAGAGCTAAATTGGACCAATTCGGCAATTTCTTCTTTATAGAGGCGCGTAATCTCTGGATGGATATTATCACCATCGAGAATCTTGCGGCGCATCGTGTAGACCACTTTGCGGTGACGGTTAATGACGTTATCGTACTGAACAACGTTTTTGCGCGAGTCGAAGTTGAAACCCTCTACGCGCTTCTGAGCCTGTTCGAGCGTTTTACTAATAGTACGGTTGCGAATCGGCATGTCGTCATCAATACCAAGACGCTGCATAAGCATAGCGATGCGGTCGCCCTGGAAGATGCGCATAAGGTCATCCTCGCAAGAAACGAAGAATTGCGTAGTGCCAGGATCGCCCTGACGACCACCACGGCCACGGAGCTGATTGTCAACGCGGCGAGAATCGTGACGAGCGGTGCCAATCACAACGAGGCCACCAAGATCGGCGACGCCTGGAGCGAGCTTAATATCCGTACCACGACCAGCCATGTTGGTTGCAAGAGTGACGGCACCTTTTTCGCCAGCCTTAGCGATAATCGCCGCCTCGCGCTCATTATTCTTAGCGTTTAAAATCTCAAACGGAATGCCTTGTTGCTCAAGATATGAGGCGATCATTTCGTTGTTTTCGATAGAATCGGAGCCAATTAGTACTGGTTGGCCTTTTTCGTGGTACTTTTTAACCTCGTTCGCAATTGCCTTTAACTTGGCAGCCGTAGTGCGATAGATGAGGTCGTCTTTATCGACACGAACAATAGGCTTATTCGGTGGAATCTGAATAACATCAAGGGCGTAGATTTGCTGGAATTCTTCGGCCTCAGTGAAGGCAGTACCAGTCATACCGGAAAGTTTGCGATAGAGGCGGAAGAAGTTTTGGAAGGAGATTGTGGCAAGAGTGGTAGATTCTTGGCGAACAAGTACACCTTCTTTTGCCTCGATAGCCTGATGGAGACCTTCGTTGTAGCGACGACCCTGCATGAGACGGCCAGTATGTTCGTCAACGATGATAACTTCGCCAGAGTTGGTTACGACATAATCCTTATCGCGATGGAAAAGAGTTTCGGCACGAAGAGCCTGCTCAAGATGATAAACGATGCGCGTATTATCGGTCGAATAGAGAGTATCAACACCGAGAATCTTCTGAACTTTTTCAACACCTTCATCGGTTAGAGCAACCGTACGGCGCTTTTCGTCCACGACATAATCTTCATTAGCAAGCTGTGCGCAGACTTTAGCAAACTGATAGTAACTCTCTGGGTTATCTGCGGCTGGCGCGGAGATAATCAACGGCGTGCGGGCCTCATCAATCAAGATAGAGTCTACCTCATCAACGATAGCGAAGTTAAGCTCGCGCTGGCGAAGATAATTTGCATCCTTGACCATGTTGTCGCGAAGATAATCGAAGCCGAATTCATTGTTCGTGCCGTAGGTAATATCACAATTATAAGCCTCTTTGCGTGTACATGGCTTAAGATGGCGCATGCGCTCGTCGTCATGTTCCTCATTAGTGTAATCTGGGTCATAGCAGAAGCTAGCTTCGTTAATAATTACACCGACGGAAAGGCCAAGCCAATTATAGAGCTCGCCCATCCAGCCAGCATCGCGCTGAGCGAGATAATCGTTTACGGTGACGACATGTACGCCGCGGCCAGTTAAAGCATTAAGATAAGCCGGAAGAGTTGCCACGAGAGTTTTGCCTTCACCAGTTTTCATCTCGGCAACATTGCCTTCGTGTAGAACAATACCACCAATGAGCTGCACGTCGAATGGGCGCAACTTTAGGACGCGATCACTAGCTTCGCGAACTAGAGCGAAAGCATCTGGCAAAATAGCATCAAGAGCTTTGGCGTCGTCCTGAACAGGTTTTGTTTTGGTCTTCTTCGCGCTTTTCTTGCTTCCCTTTTTGCCTTTTTCAGCCTTGAGTTTTTCTAGCGCAAGCTTGGCTTGCTCTTGCTTTGTGAGTTTTGCGAGGCGTTTTTTGAGCTTCTCGGTCTGCTCCTTAAGCTCGTCATCGGACATTTCGGAGTATTTTGCGCCAAGTTTATTAATTTCCTCGACGCGACGGCCTAAACGACGGAGAGTGCGTTTTTGCGCATCGCCGAAAATGTGCTGCAAAAACTTAGTCATACCGGATTTATCGGCAAGTTTGTCGGTTGGCTTCTTTTCTTTTGGGGCTTTTTTGGCCTTTTTAGTCTTTTTGATTTTTTCGGTAATTACGGCCTCTTCGGCATCGATATCCACCCTTTTCTGCTTCTCTTCTGACCTCTTCTCTTTCATCGTTCCAGTATATCACGCAGCTTACTTCTTCAAGAAGCGCTTGAGAAATCCTTTCTTATCGTAATTAGTTTTCTCGGTTTTAAAGCGACGAATCTGGCCAGTTAGCTTTGCTTCCAGAATGTCAACGCCGGCAAATACATTTGATGCTTCATCCTTAGCGTTGAGAACTTTGCCGCCAGGAATATCCAATGTAGCAGAAATCTCATACTTATTGCCATGGTCGCGATTAACTTGAGTGACCACAACTTTTGCAACCAAATCTTTGCGGTTTTGGCGCGGAAGATAACGATCGAGCTTACCAATACGTTTCTGAACGTATTTCTGCAGGCTCTCTTCGACGTCATAATTTGAGCCACTTATGTCAATATTTTCGATCATTTTATAAGATCTCCTTTCCATTCAAATATTTACGCAGAACTTCAGGAACACGAATGGTCATGTCCTCGTTCTGGTTATTTTCGATGATAGCAATCATGATGCGGCCTAGCGCAAAGGCGGTAGCGTCATTGGTATGAACCAACTCTACTTCGCCATCCTCACGACGAACGCGCGTATTGAGGCGGCGCGATTGATAATCAGTCATATAGTCCGCCGTATGCGTTTCGCGATACTTGTTTTGGCCTGGAAGCCATACTTCCATATCGATACCACGAGCGTCGGGCTTACCAATATCGTAAGTACATTTGCGGATTACGCGATAAGGAAGCATCAGCTGTTCGAGCAACCAACGCTGAATAGCAACAAATAGTTCATGCTCCTTGCGACTAGTTTCCTTTGTCGAGAAGCTCTCCATCTCTAATTTATCGAATTGGTGCATGCGAATGATGCCTTCCATGTCTTTACCATAGGTGCCAGCCTCTTGACGGAAAGAAGTTGCGTAACCCAAGTAGCGTGCCGGAAGCTCCGCTTCGCTAAAGATTTCGCCAGCATGCATGCTTCCTAGGACATGTTCAGCGCTCCCCTGGAGCCATAGTTCTTCTCCCTCAATTTTGTAGCGATCTTCGCTCGGCTCAAGACGATCCATAGCATCATACATCTCGGTGCGAAGCATAAGTGGTGGAAGCACGAGCGTAAATGGCTTAGTGGATATACCGTCGAGGCCGTTCTTTTCGATTATTTCTTTAATAACACGCTCGTCGGACAAGCTGTCCATAACAAAGTTGACAATCGCCATCTGTAGCCTGACCATTTCGCCTTTTATATAAGCAAAGCGAGCGCCAGTAACTTTAGAGGCGCGCTCTTTGTCAATCCAGTCGCGCTCTTGGCCAATCTCATAGTGGTTCTTTGGCGTGAAGTTAAAATCGCGCGGTTTGCCAACAACTTCAGCAACTTGGTTTTCATCTTCAGATAAACCAATCGGAACATCGTCCTCTGGGACATTTGGTACAGTCTTAAGTTTTGAAACGTATTCTTTCTCGACTTCAGAAAGCTTAGGTTCGAGCTCGGAAAGCTCCTTCTTTAGCTTTTTGCCCTGCTCAATTAGAGTCTTGTCGGGCTTACCGTTTTTCATCTTCGCAGAGACTTGATTGCGTTCTTGGCGCAAGTTGTCAATTTTCTGCGATAGACTCTTGCGCTCGTCATCGAGGTCGAGAATTTCAGCAAGATCAATTTCGTATCCCTTGTTCTTGATTGCATCCTCTACCTTTTGGCGATTCGCACGGATGTAATTAATATCTAACATATAACTCTATCATAACATCTTATCCCTGTTGTGACTAGTAAAGAATGCGGTAAAATAAAGGTATGGATAAGAAACTTAGAGATTACATAAAAGAGATAGAAAAAGCAAGCAAGAATCCCAGTGCGGAACTGATTGAATACCACAAAACAATGACGGCGCAGTTTCAGCATGAACGTTTTATCCATCTAATCGTGACGATGTTTTTTGCGTTGTATATGTTTTTATCTTTTGCGATGTTTTTATTTACGGCAATATATCTAACTGGTAACTACGGCGCAATTATTTCGTCTTGCCTCGGCATTGTGACATTAATTCTAGTTATCGTTACCTTATTCTATATACGCCACTATTACCAGTTAGAGAATGGCACCCAAAAATTAGAAGAAATTACAAAGAAGTTATATAAATTATAAAAACTATTTCTTGTTCGTATATAGTATCTTGCCATCTAGACTAAACACATATACGATACGCTTATTGACGTCGTAGTTTTCGTTATAGGTGATCATAAAGCAAGTATCCGTAAGTACATCTGTAAAGCGTACGGGAGGGATTTTAGCTATAGTCTTTTCTTTATACGTTATCAGTCGCTCTTTAAAATAGCCCACTATCCTATAATTCCCGTCTATTGCTTCGCCACCATCTTCGCTTCTAGGGTATGTAGATATTTCAATTGACGTTTTTGCCTTGTCTTTGAGTGCGGTTGCGGAGTAATAGTAGTAATTACCATTATCCTTTTTCGCCAGAAGCATCGCATCGCCGGAATAGCCGTAGCGCCTAAAGCCCAAGGCGGCATAATAGCGCTCATTTCCTATCTCATTACACTCATCGTCTATTAGCGCCATACTATTTTCCTCCCCAGATTCACGAAGAGAATAGACATCAGCTGCACTAATTCCATTTCCATAAGTGACTAGGGAAAGATTACCTCCGCCGCCTAGATCTCCCGCCGATAGCCACTCGATTTTGACTGTTCTACCTCCACTGGGATTAGAGCTAACCTTAGGAGTATTAGCACTATAGCCATCCTTAAGTGTGCATATTTTATTTCCATTACGATCATAAAAAGACAAGTCTACGGACGCGCTATCGTCGCCGGCTGGCCCCAAAGTTAACCTCTGCACTGTATATCTGCCAGCAAAATTATTTAAGACTACATATTTCACTACACCGTTTGCATCGTTGCGAGATTTAAAGCTAGTTTTCTTTTTGCCATCAACATAGAGCGCATAATTGCCGCCGTTCTCTTTCACGACATAATCGACAGAAGTTAGAGGAAATATATTTGAACCGGTAGCTAGCGAATCTAGACTTATTAAGTAATCCGTTATTATTCCCTGACTATTAATAAAATGTTGATATTGTTCAACGGACTTTACGTCGCCACTGCTATAAGGCGTAATGACTACATTCTCATATAAACATGCGAGATATCCACCATCGCCGCCACTATAACTAGTCTCGTAAACTATATTAGTGCACCTACTATTGTCGTATTCATTCAAATTACCATTAACAATGGCAGCATTATGACGCTCGTCGTGCAAAACCTCATACTTAATCCCGTATTTCATATCGTTCCCTTCGGATCTATAAACTTTTCCAGGTTTTGTCGATAAGACTATCACTGATCTATCTTTGGATGAGTCGATAATGAGGTATTTCTTTGCGACATTCCGTTCGATGTGTTGTACTTCCTTGCCCGCATCATCATAAATATAGATTCCGCCGCTATAAATGACCGCCGTAGTGCTTTCGGTATTAATTAAGTTTGTGCTAGATATCGTAGGCTTATCGTCGCTTTCAAATCCGACAAGCCTTTCTCCTCTAGGGCTATAGATGGAGTATTTTTTGTCGCCCTCTGGGAAAATTGTCAAAGCGGCACGCGTTGATACTTCAATCTCGCCATAATCTTTAAATTCATCTCCATATTCCCTAATGACGCGCCCTTGCCCATCAATTAATTGATTGCGATTATCTTTAGTAGCACCATACAGACCGCCATACTCGACAATGTTGTCATACTCACCAAAATCAACGATTATATTCCCCGCTTCGTCAATAATGCCGTACTCACCATTCTTTTTAACCAAAGCATATCCGTCGAGAAAAGCTGTGGCGTAGCTATATTCATAATCGCCCATTTTCCCATCATAAACTAATGCGTATTTTGTCTTATTCGCATCGAAAGGCGCAAACACCGCTTTAGTATTAAAGAATGATCCACTTTTACCATTCGAGCCAGGCCCATAATCCTTATAATTGGCGATCACACTAATAGCTATCGCTAAACAAGCAATCCCCGCCACGGCCACTGCACCGATAATGATAAACTTTTTGGGAATCTTGAGATGTTTCTTGTCTTTTAGGCTCGCTTCAACTGACGAATCTTGCGCGTCTGATTCTTTTTTGTCTGTTTTTTCCGCCACGGGGATTTCTGACGATTGACTATTTGATTCAATTGGCGCGGGCGGATTAGCTGAATTTGTGTCATTTTGAGAAATATCGTCAGCTACATCACCAAGCGTCCCACCCACGGGCGCATAAGGGGATTTGATTGGGGACGGCTCTGGCAGCGGCACAGAGCTGAAATCTGGCTTAGTATTTAAGCCTGAGCTATTTGGATCATCTGGAGACATTCTAAATTCCTAATTATGCTTACGTTTAATTATAGCAGATTGCTAGTTTTTGGGAATTAAGAGCATAGCTTCTTTGATACTTTACTTCTAGGGTTTTATCTGATATAATTGGCGGTAATTATGAAAAAATCAATTCAACCTAAAGACTACCGTTTTGTGGTGTTCGCCGATGAGCAAGCAGGTTTTTCGTTTTTGACTCGCTCAACCGCAAAGTCGGAAGAAACCATCAAGTGGGAGGATGGCAACGAGTATCCGCTCGTGAAGATGCAAATTTCTAGCGCATCGCACCCATTCTTCACCGGCGAAGAGAAGATTATCGATACCGAAGGTCGCGTTGATCGCTTCAAAGCTCGCGCTAAGAAAGCTGCCGCTATGAAGGCGCAACTTGGCAACAAGGTTGCAAAAGCCAAAAAGGAAGCCGAGAAAAAGGCTGCCAAGGCTGACAAATAATTCTGAAACTTGGAGGTTTAAATGGCACGAAAAATAAAGCGCAAAGTTCCGACAGCTAAGCTTAATCGCAATAATAATCATAAGCATAGCGAAAAACGCAAACACTATAGCCTGAAAGACGGACGTTAAAAAATATCCCCAAAGAGGGGATATTTTTTATTATTCTCCAAAAGTAACGCTCTTTAGTTGCTCTGGAATTACAATATTATTAACTTTGTTCTCTTCTATGACTTTACGAACATTCGCATTGGTTGGCGAGATGCCCGCTTTCTGCATCTTTCGAGCGATTTCGCGACCTAGGAAGGACTCCTCTTCAGAAAACACGCAACCGCAATACTTTTGCATATATAGGCCAATACGACGAGCCTCTTCCTGCCCTTCTTTCCAACCTTCACGAAAATCATGATAGTAAAAATCAATACCATATTCGGCAGAGAGATTGCTCATTAATTCTTTAATGAAATCATGCTTCTGATAAATGCTATATAGCAAAGTGGTCGTAATTGTATCGAAGTCATTATCCTTCGCGTATTCAAAAGCTTGGCGGAGACGCTTTGGGTAGCAATAGTCTTGACAACGCGTAGATAACTTGTCGTAAGTATTGCAGACAAACTCGTCGAGGCCATAAGCATCGTCTTCTAGGAGGTTAACCTTAATAAGCTTAGCGTATTCGCGCAAACAATCGCGGCGCGCTTTATATTCTTGATATGGATGAATATTGGGATTATACCAATAAAGCGTCGGTTCTATATCGTTGGCGCGTAAAGTTTTAATACAATAAACGCTACAAGGCGCGCAACATGTATGGAGTAATAATTTCATCGATGTAATTATACTATAAATGCATTTAGTACTTGCATTTTTATTATCACTTGCGTATAATCATTCTATCACTCGTTTCACTTTAGGGGTGATGAACTTTATGATTTTTTCGAAAAGGAGGTGCGGTCCGATGTTTTAAGTAGCTGGACTCTTGTTTTTATGAGTCTGAAATCGATTTTTTAGTCTAGGATTTGTGTTACCCGCGGTAGATGCGGGCGCTCTGAAAAAAACTGAATATAGCCTTTGTAAGGAGGTAAAAGCCTATGAGCAAGAATCGTGCAGCACCCACCACATTCGCAAGCGGAATGATGAAGATGAAAAAGACAAGGATCGCGGCAGAGGGGACAACCATCAAGTAACGCTCAGAGATCAGGAGTGCCAGTATGGTATAAGCCCCAAAAAAGAAAAAATCAGATACGCCCAAGTGCCCCCGATAGGGCCAAGTGGCAACAAACCAGTGGTCCGGCAGTGCAACTGTGCCGGACCTTTTTTATTGTCAATATTTTTTTGAAACTGAATACATTTATTAATTAATCGTATATATTATAATGAGTGAATAAATCGGGGCTTAGCGCAGTGGTAGCGCGCACGCCTGGGGGGCGTGAGGTCGCCAGTTCGATCCTGGTAGCCCCGACCATTTTTGTGCATAAAAATTATAGAAATTACGCAAAACGCTAATGCATGATAAGATATATATAAATTGAAGGTGGCAAAAATGAACAATGATCACAACATTTCCGACGAAGAGCTGAAAAAGAGCGAAGATATTCTAAAAAAAATTGAGAGTTATTACAAGAAGCGCATAGTAGGACAAAATAATCTGGGGCGCGCACTTTTAATATCGCTGATGGCAAATGGGCACATTCTCTTAGAGTCGGTACCAGGCCTAGCTAAAACTACTTCGGCAAAAGTGTTAACCGAAGCAGTGGCTGGAAAGTTTTCGCGCATACAGTGTACTCCGGACCTTCTGCCAAGCGACATTGTTGGAACGCAGGTTTTTAATTACGCAGAAAACGCTTTTAAGACCAAAATTGGCCCAATTCATGCGAACTTTGTACTACTTGATGAGATTAACCGCTCTAGCGCAAAGACACAATCTGCAAC
>JAEETK010000067.1 GCA_016290315.1 Candidatus Saccharimonadota bacterium
CGATCCCGGCAACGGCATATCAAGTACAATGGCCTACTATCTTATATCGGCTTTGAGGACAGGCGTAACACGCTCTACAAGCGGTTGGGTGGCTAATACTTTCCAAGTTCCAACCGCCGAAAAGCCCTACGCCTGGAGATACGCGAAAGTAGTTTATACAAACGGCGATACCGTCTATACCGACGCGGAACTGATAGCCGTTTGGCAAGCCGGGGCAAATCCTAATTTGCTCGATGATACCGAGTTTAAGAGCATAGAGGATATGAAAGCGTGGAAAGTCCGTGCGGGCTACAACCCCGTAAGCGGACAAACAACGCCCGCCGAATCTAACGCAGATTATGTTACAACAGGTACGCAGGGCGAAAAATCCTATTATTCTAAAACCAATTACGACAATACCCGGCTTTTATACAAAGACATTATAGGCCAACCCATTTGGGAAAACGCGACCGCCGGAATTAAGAAAATAGAACCCTCTACGTGGTACACCTTTTCTTTCTACGCAAAGGGAATTGGTTGCACTACGTATATATATCCGTCATGCGTTGATACGTCGGCAGATTTCTTTATAGACGGTGTTAAGCAAGAAACCGTACCAGGCGACGCGGCAAAGGCATGGACTTTTACAAGCAGTTGGGTAAGACACACCGTTACGTTTAAGACTAAGAGTAATTTCTATAATTCAAGTGCAGGAGAGTACAGCACGCAAAGCATACTATTCCGTTTGACCCCGAAAACCTCTACGTCAGCATCTAACTATGCCTATATATGTATGCCTAAGTTAGAGGTTGGTATGATGGCCACCGCCTATATGCCGAGTAAATCAAACTTAGTAGGTGACAGAGGCCCGGCTTTGAGAGGCCCCCAAGCGTGGAGCGATTGCGCCGTAGGCTATTCGTTCATGCAGGGTGCAGAGGGCGAAGCCTACGCCGACGTGGTTTTGTATAACGGTAACTACTATAGTTGTATCAAGAGCCACACAAAGACGGCTAACAACTACCCGACAAGTTCACTTGATACGACTAACGGTTATTGGAAATTAGGTGAAAAAGTAGATTTAATAGCAACCCGTATTCTGTTAGCGACTTACGCCTTAGTGAAAAACTTAGGCGTTGAGGCTATCGACATGAAAGACAGCGGCGGTAATATCTTATTCCAAGCCAAAGACGGTGTAGTTACCTGTAAGACCGGCACGTTTGAAAACGTATTGGTAAAAGGTGGTTTGCGTAGCCCGTTCACCTATTTAGGACGCGGCAGCACATTCGATAATAACTTTTCGGATAATATCGCCGTCTATAGCGCGTCGCAATCTACCTACGCTTTGCCGTGGACTACTTACCAGTCAGGCCGCAAGGTGGTTATAACTAACTACTATTGGAACGGCAGTTATTCGACGGCATCCGGGTACGCGCAACTAACAGCCCCGACCGGCAAATATTTCTACGAGGACGGCGTACAGAAATCTACTATCAAATTAAGCCGCGAGGCCGTAGAGTTATTGGGCTATGGCGATAGTAGTAATTTCTACGGTTGGATTGTGCTAAAGCGAATCGACTTAGGCACAGAATCCCGCTACGGCCACCACATGAAGATGTTAGCCGTTGGCACGGTAGTAAACGGCTCAATATCCTATCATACGTTCGACGGTACGACTATGACCGCTTCAAGAACGGGAACGGGTACTTATACGGTCACATGGAATAACAATAATTGGTTTGCGGATAGCAGCCACGTATTCGCTATGGCTACAGGTGGAAGTAATAGTGACAACGACGGCCACGTATTCGCGTCAGTAGTCAGTAAAACGACAACATCAATAACCGTAAAAACGGCTGATGACGCAAGTCTAAACGATGGTACTTTCAATTTCTTCATAATGAACTTTAACGATTGGATTTACCTATAAACCAACAGCGTATGAAAACAAAAGTAATCTTTAACGACATTATCCCGTTTAAGGGATTTATCGCTATGTGTTTGTGGCCGTTTATATTCGTCAGGAATAACGCGGCAAGCCACTATAACACGGTGGCAAACAACCACGAACACATACACGCGGAGCAACAAAAGGAAATGCTTTTAGTTGGCATCGTATTAGCCGCTATCGGCTACGTCTTTGTCGGACTTTGGGCGTTGCTCTTTGTGCCTTTGTTCTTTTGGTGGTACGGTATCGAATACCTGTACCGGCTTTGTCAGTACCGCGATACCAAAAAGGCATACCGTAACATTTCGACAGAGCGGGAAGCCTACGCCAACGAAAAGGAATTAACCTACCTTACTAACCGTAGGCGTTTCGCATGGATTAAGTATTTACACATTTAATAACCCCATTAAATTTTAAGTATTATGGCAGTTAAACAAACAAAAAAATTGAATGACAGCAGCGTAACAGACGTTACGACCGTCAACAGCACCGACCGAATCCTTATG
>JAEETK010000068.1 GCA_016290315.1 Candidatus Saccharimonadota bacterium
AAGTTCGTATTACAAAAGGCTTTGGAGCTATCCTTGACTCCGATTGTAGTCATAAATAAAATTGATAAGCCAGCAGCGCGCTTGGGTGAAGTTGAAGATGAAATTGGCGATCTTTTCTTGGAACTAGCGACCAATGAAGAGCAATTGAAGTACCCAACTTACTATGCGGTTGCGCGTGATGGCAAAGCAGGCAAAACGCCAGAGCTAGATAACGATTTACACGTAATTTTTGATGCAATTATTAATGAGATTCCAGAGCCGCAGGTAGACACGGACGATTCGAAGGGTGCGCAGCTTTTGGTGGCGGCTTTGGCGGCAGATAGCTACCTTGGAAAATATGCGATTGGCAAAATATTTCGTGGCAAACTGAAAAAGAATGAAGCCGTTACAATCATGAAGACAGACGGTTCGACCGTGAGGGGCAAAATCGATAGCCTGTATACTTATCGTGGCCTTGGGCGTGAGGAAACCGCTGAGGCGATTGCGGGCGATATTGTAGCGCTAGCCGGTCTTGGTGCGGCTTCGATTGGCGATACGATTGCAACGGGCGATAATCCTGAAGCTTTGCCAACGATTGAACTTGAAGCACCAACATTAAGTATTTATATTGGACCAAATACTTCGCCACTAAAGGGGCGCGAGGGTGAGTTTACGACTTCTCGTCAGATTGGCGATCGCTTGAAACGAGAGTTGGAAACAAATATTGCCTTGCGCCTAGAGCCACAAGGGCTTGGTTATAAAGTGTCTGGACGCGGCGAGCTTCATTTGTCGGTTTTGATTGAGACGATGCGCCGTGAAGGTTACGAGATGGAAGTTGGTCGTCCAGAAGTTGTTTATAAGGTGGAAGACGGCGTAGAAATGGAGCCGGTTGAAGAATTAACGGTCGAGGTAGCGTCAGAGTTTGTAGGCGCAGTTTCGCAGGAATTAGGCGTACGAAAGGCGGAATTAATTGAGCAGGAAATGACCACGACCGGCGCGGTGCGTTTTCGCTATAATATTACAACTGCAGCTTTGATTGGTTTACGCAATAGTCTATTGACCGAGACCAAGGGAACGGCAATTATGAATACGTTACCAAAAGGATACCAGCCAGTAACGTCGCATTATCGCCAAGAACGGAATGGTGCTTTGGTGGCGTCAGAGGCGGGTCAGAGTACAGCCTATGCACTCGATGCGGCGCAGGCGCGAGGGGTGCTTTATATCCCGCCGCAAGTTGATGTCTACATGGGAATGATTGTTGGTTTGTCGAAGAAGGATGAGCTAGACATCAATGTCTGTCGCGAGAAGCAGCTGACAAATATGCGCACGCATGCGTCGGATGGGGCGATTCAACTAACTCCGTATACGCAATTATCGCTGGAGCAGTGTTTGGACTTCTTGATGGAGGATGAACTTCTTGAGGTTACTCCGAAATCTTTGCGCCTACGCAAGAAGGAGCTGAATCCAACTATGCGCAAGCGCCAACGTAATCATCAGATGTAACTCTTACGCTTGACGCAAGTAAGCGTTTCTTAGACAATAAATTGGACACGGCTAAGTAGTTTTTGATGGAAAGGGGGTGACTGGCGTGTTGATGCTTAAAACAGTTGTAAGTGTAGTTGGTGTGTTTTTGGTTTGCGGAATCATCTCGTGGGTGGTAGCGGACCTGTTAGGCATACTTATAATGTTGTTGCGGTTTTATGGATATTCTGTAGGCTTCGTAGTGTCATATCTGAGAGAGGACGGCATGGGGTGTGGCTATTATGAGAGATACAACAAGCGAGCGTGTGAATTGAACGCGATGTTTCGCACGGCGATAAGTTTTATATTCTATTTGGTAGGGTATATATTATTATTCCTACTCTTAACCAAAATACTGCCAATGGCTCCACTTCCGTTGCACATATATTACGCGATAAGCTATGGCTGCCAAACTGGGTGGTTAATAGGTGGCGTTTTTAGAGTGCAGTACGAGAAGAGCGTTGCGCCAGTGATTGGCCGTTTCGATCGAATAGATGAGAATAGTGAGAGCGGTGAGAAGTTGGCAATTTTCGTACAGCCGAACGGGGACGAGTATAGATTCGATTTGGAGGGCTGGAAGAAAGAGGAATACCCCAATGAGAAATGCTATCATGTAGTATTTTGTACTGAGAACTATTGGGTCTTTTGTCCGCTGGGTCAATAAGGCAAGACACTTACACGAAAGAAGGCCCGGATTGTATATCCGGGCCTTTTGCGTTGAAGGTGCTTGCGTTTTTTGTCTAGCGGAGCAGTTTTAATGCTGGCTTCTTTTGCTTCGGCGTCTCAGCATTCTGAGCTGGCGCCATCTTTTGGTCTTTTTTCGTTTATTCCTAACTCTGCTTTTTGGAGAGCTCTCTTTAAACGATGCATTCGATGTATCATTTGCCACGATCATCATGAA
>JAEETK010000069.1 GCA_016290315.1 Candidatus Saccharimonadota bacterium
GCTTCTACTGACGTATCGGGATATGCGGGCTTTGTCGTGATCGTAAAATCATAAATACCCGTCATCTTCAAAACGTAACAAGTTACTTGTGTAACTCCGTTTACTTTCTTTTCCTCGCGTCTTACGTATTCATCGTTATAATAATACGATCCGAAAATAAAGCTGCACCCGGTTATATCTCCGCGTCTTACCAACTCTAAGGCTTCATCACCATTTGGGCTGTTTGGTGCGTCAAACTCAAAGAAAACGCCTTTGTTGTCGATCCTGTAAGATAGTGTACCTTTGCCCTTATTGCTTCGTGCCAAAACAATTTCGCGGTTATGGTACATTGTCATTATAATATCGCTGCTATCCAATAACGCTTTTGTTACTGCACACGGCTTTATTACTTCGCGCTCTTCGTAATGTTCATCTTTGTCTAAAATAACGGATGGTACATTAAACATAATCGCGTAACCGCAAATCTTACGGCTTTGGGCTTCGCCTGGGGCTGATTCCCTTACAAACAACTTTCCGGCTGTCTGTATTTCCCTTTTTACTAATTCGTTTTTGTTTGCCATAACTTCTAATAATTTAGTTCAAACTTTGTTGCTGTCTCATCTGTTGGGTGTATGATCTGCCAATCTTCGTTAACTGAGGGCAAAGTAACACCCCGGTCTTTTGCAATCTCAATTATTGCCCTGGTACGGCTGTTTACTTCTGTTAGTTCCGTTACGTCTGTACGGCTTCGTTTATTGCGTATAACATCCGTAATCCTACCATTTATAACGCCTAACGTTATACGATCATCGGGCTTTAATTTGTAATCGCCTACGGCTTCTTTTTCTTCACCTGGTCGCTTTGGCCATTGCCGAATTATTTCCGCTTCCCGGATTCTGCAAGCTATATACTTATTTGTCAGTATTACGTTTTCAAAACCATCGGGCGCGTTCTGCTCTTTTATCTCTTTCAGAATAGCCAATTTTTTACGGCCTACCATTGCACGCATACGGGTATAATAATTTAATTTCCGTTTTTGCTGCCGTTCCTGGTTTCCCGTTGTCTTTGTTAAATCTTTCATACCACGCTTGTTTATTTATGGTTCTATCGCTTCATATTCGTCTGCCTTAAATTCCGTAATCTCGATCTCTGACGTATCGGCTATTACGTCCTGTTGTTCGCCCGACATCAAGAATACCTTGCCGCTTTGGTTCTGCTCCGTATATGCGCATATATCCCCCGTATCTATAACGGCCTGGCCGGAAAGTGTAGTTTTGCGTTCTGCATATTGGCTGTAAAGCGTACCGATCAATAATTTTTCGGGATGATCCGTAACGCCCGCCCTTTGTAACTTCTGTATCTGTAGGCTGTCTGACGTTCGGCAAAATATTCCCCTGGCTGTAGGGCAAATCTTATTAGCCGTACCACAAATCGTGTCTATGCTGATTTCTTCTTTAGCTGCGCGGTTGATATAACCCGAATAGTCAATATCTTCCAATTCTGCTGCATCAAAGATTAGGTTATTTTTAACTAACTCCACCTTAGGTGCTTTGTAAAGAAGCCAACGTACTTTGTCATATAAGCCCCTTTCCGTCCAACGTCTGCAAGCGTCCCAATCGTAATCGAAGCCCTGGAAAATAGATGTAACGCCATCGTAGTCAAAACACTGAACACCATTATATACGGTAACTTCTAAATAACCTCCCTGTGCCGGGTATGGCATATACTCACCGTCTGCCATACTCTTAAAGCTATCATATAAAGTAAGATCTGTAAAATTCGGTCTGCCTATGCAATGGCGGTTTTTCTTCCACCCTAAAATACCTGCGCTTTCCTCTACATCATCAGGGTTATAATACTCTAAGTAGGCATCGCCAAAACTTGCTGCTCCGCTTTCCCATCTGCCTTTAGCTTTCCCCAAATGTCCCTTACAGGCTCCTTTGGCGTTGTGGCTGTTGACATAGTGGCAAAGCGCATTACCCTCGTTGTCGTACACATTGACTGCAATGGGAATGAAAACCCATCCCGTGCTAACTTTCATCGATTCATAATTGCCCGCTTCGTTATACTCTCCGGCTTCGGTAAACGGATTGTACCGTGCATCTAACAGCATTTCAAGTGACAGGCGTATATAATAGGACTTTTCACCCTCGCTGCTTAACTTGGGCAAAAATACTTTGTGTGACTTCATCAATATGCTGCTGCTTTCCTTTGTCACGCTGTTAAGTATCTGTTTTGGCCAATGGTGGTATTCTTCTATCGGGCCGTGACCACCCGAATAAAACGCCCACGCGATAGCGTCCGTTTCTGACGGGCCGCTAACTACGGGTAGGATATGACAATAACGGGCTGC
>JAEETK010000070.1 GCA_016290315.1 Candidatus Saccharimonadota bacterium
CTCGCAGGCTCAGCGTCTTCTGAACGTCCACCTCGGGGTAGTACTTGCCGAAGCCGCTACTCGTCGAAATCTTGTTCTTTCTCAGGTTAATTCCCAATGCAATTTTCTCTACTGCCATAATGTTAAAATAGGTCTTGTGTGTTTTTGTGGGCTTACGCCCCGCGCCGTCGAAACGGCGGTGCACTTGGTTCTCAAATGCAATGCAAAGGTACGCATTTTATTTCATACCTGCAAATTAATCGGCCATATTTACCTCGCTTTTGCACGCATAATGCGTAATATACTTAAACACAGGTGTTTACGTCGATTATTTTGATTCCATTTTTTGTACAAAGCTGCAGAGCTTTAACACTATTTAAAGTGTTAGGTGAAACTCTTTTATAAAATATTTCGTAACTTCGCAGCCTGTAAACGAATAATCATTAAATAACAAGAATGAAACGAAAAAATTATGAGAAGCCGACGATGCAAATCGTCAAGTTGAAACACATGCCGCAACTGCTGCAGGCCAGTAAACCGGACTATTATCCAGAACCCTGGTAAACTAAAGTTATGAACAAGCAAAACAAGAAGACAATGAAAAAGAATTATATCTATAGTCTGGCTGCTACATTCATAACTGCAGCCTTGGCAATGGGCGGCCTTACAGCCTGCTCCAACGAAGACCTCGTGGCCGAAAAGCAAAACGCCACTCAGGCACAGACCTACACCGTCAGCATCCCTGCCACCATCGGCGGCGAGGCCGATACACGTGCGGTGACATTCGACGGTATAACAAGCACGAGCACGTTCTCGACCTCGGAGCTTGTCTATGTGTATAACAAGACGAAGAACGCCATGCTCGACGGCTACCTCAGTCCAGCGAATCTGCGTAACGGCGACAAGGTTTGCGACCTCAACGGCACGCTGACGGGCACCATCGAGGGCAACGACCGGCTCGTGCTGCTCTATAACCAAAACGGTACCTTCTATACAGATGATCCATTAAGCAATAATTATGAATACGACAACCAGAATGGCGTTACGCCTCTCGACGGTGCTACGGCCGAAGTAGTGGTGAGCGACTACTCGGGCGGCGTACTGACGACGACCACCACCGCCTCATTCACGAACGTGCAGTCGATGTTCCGCCTGAAGTTTACCGACGGCAGCAACGACATTAGCGTGAAGCGACTCAATATCGAATCGAAGAACTCCGCAATAGCCTCATTCTTTCGTCCGCTCTATGCTGTAGGTTATCAATACACTTACGGCGGCGGAGTGACGGTCTCCCCAGCCAGTGCTACAAGCGATTATCTCTACGTGGCACTTTGTATCAACGAGGCATTAGCTAATGGAGATGAACTGACCTTTATCGTCCTCTCCGACAATAATAAGCTGTATGAGGGCACTAAGGCAGCACCCAGCGGCGGCTTTATGAACGGCAAGTACTACTACAACACTACGCCCATAACGCTGGCCCAGTCCGACAGGATAATGCCTACTTTTACAGGCGCTAGCGCTGAACCCGATGTGTATTTTAAATATACGATCAATGATGATCCTACTAATATCACAATTAGCGGCGTGAGCAAAGGCTATAGGTTTTGGCTGAATAAACCTGCCACCGTGACGCTCGACAACGTTTATGCAGAATATGATAATGAGAACTTCATCTATGGCAATGGTGGTGACTTGACCGTAAATCTCATCGGCACTAATACACTCAAGTGTAATTATTTATCATGTATCGCAGCTGATCGTTATAAGTATAACCTGAAGCTGACCGGTAATGGTACGCTGACCGTTTCTGTCAATCCTAATTTCTCTCAACGATGTGGTCTCGATGGAATGAACTACACGAAAGATCTCAACGACAACGCGACGACCGGAGAGTGTGATGTCAGCTCCCAGCTTGCCCTCGACCCTGCGAAGACCACCGTCATCCGCAGCGCACGTAGCGGCAATAATTCAGCCGGTTGGACCTGGACGTACACCGTGACGACGAATAATTAGGTCCAAAGCACAAAGGGTTCTATTGTGCACTTTTTAAAGAATAAAACAGGGAACGGAAGTCATCGGCTTCCGTTTCTTTTCGTCCGATTCTTGCCGCTAAGTTGGCAAAACGAAAATACTTTACGCCTATCACTCTTTTTCTCTTTAGTCCCCTATGCACCGTTAACCTTTAACCATGAACCGTGAACCGGCAAGTAGTGGGCGCGACGCCCAAAAGAACTAAACGGGCGGCCGTTGGGGAGTAAATCGGCCTTCTAACGGTTGAGGGTTAAAATCGGCGTTTTGAGTGTGTTTTTTGTTGCGTTGGGTTGAATTAGGAATTAA
>JAEETK010000008.1 GCA_016290315.1 Candidatus Saccharimonadota bacterium
TCATCCAAGGGCGCGTATCAAAGGGTTCTAGGTAGGATGGAACTTCTTCCTCGACTTCTCCTTCTGGAACCTCGTAGCTGTTGCCATTGAAGTAATAGGTAATATGTCCAAATTTGACAGTTTCTGAGACGGCATACTGCTTCTTCCCTCGGCTAGCAAGATGCTTCGTGAGTGTATGTTTAAAGACCGGCGAGCCCACCAAGACATGCTCTGGCACATGCAAGTCTTCGTTATACTCGGTCATGCCAGCAAAATATACGTCTGGACGCTTAACGCGATCAAAATGCGGAAAATCATTATAGGTGAAGGCCTGGGCCATTTCGATAGCGCGGTCAGCACGAAAATCGATATAAACTACCGCATCGCCGTCTTGAATTTTACCAATCGGCTCACCATCCTTAGCAATCACAAAAGCGGGCATATATTGATCTTGCAGATCTTTTGTCTCCTTGCGGAAAGTTTCAATGGCCTCAGTGGCGCTTGCGAACTGGCGCCCTTCGCCAAGCACGTGCGTATGCCACCCTTTCTCGACCATGCCCCAGTCATTTTCATAACGATCACAGGTAATTACCATACGGCCACCGCCAGAGGCAATCTTGTAATCTGGGTCGCCCAGCTCGTGAACGAACTTCTCTAGACGCTGAATATATTTTGGCTCACTGTGCGGCGGCACGTCGCGGCCGTCAATCAAAGTGTGCACGCGAATGTGCTCAATGCCATCCTTTTGCGCTTGCGCCATCATTTTTTCAAGATGGGAGATATTTGAATGGACGTTGCCGTCGCTAAAAATTCCCATAAAATGCAAAGTTGAGTTGTTTTGATGAATCCGCTCGACTATATCGAGCCAAGTTTTTGTATTAAATATTTCACCCGTATTGACATCATTTTCAACAGCAGCCGAACGTTGCAGGACGATTTCGCCGGCACCCATTGCATTGTGCCCAACTTCAGAGTTGCCCATGTCGCCCTTTGGTATGCCAACATATTCGCCCGCGGCGCCTAGCTTGGCGGTTGGGTATTTCTCCATTAACGAATGTAATGTTTCAAGATGTGCCTGCTTTACGGCGTTATACTTTTCATTGTCAGATAGGCCCACGCCATCCATAACGACCAGTACTACTGGGCCTCTATAATTCAACTTGCTCATGCTTATAGTATATCATCATCTACATTCAAGCAGCCCAAAGGCGCCGATTATTGAATAATAATATTTGGGTTAAAGTATCCAACTGAACGCCTGTCAATATAACATGACCATAATAATTCTGGGTCCGCACCCTTCCCTTTATCTATATACAGATAAATGTAGCCATCACTGATTTTGTATATAATTTTATGCGACTTTTTCTGCTCTTCCGTATAGCATATAGGATCATAAGATCTGGTACACGCTTCATTATACGCTTTGTCTAATAGTATTTTTTTAACATCGCGGGTCTTTGTTGGGGGAGCAAGAATATCATCAACGCTGTCGAGTATTTTCCCAGACTTAGTCATAGCAACCGTAAAGCCCTGACGGTTAATCGCCACTTTGTTTTCATCATATTCGCCGATATGCGGAGGTTGATTTCCTCCTGGCATGACAAACTGCGTCTTTCCATTAATGGCCGCTCTCCTGAAAATGTCGCTAAAGTATTTTTTGTCCATACTATAAATGTCCATAGAAATACCGACAAAGCGCAAATTATTCCCATTACTCGCATAGATATCCGTAATAATATAGTGGAATTGTTTTGAGTCGTTACTCATTGCCACTCCCTTTTTCGCAACGTAGTCCTGTATGGACTTTTTAACCTGCTGAGCGGGTAAGCCCATTTCAGACAGATTCCCATTCAACTGTGTATCAATAAAATAATTATTTGCCTCAACGTTGTAAAAATTCGAGTACATAGTTGGGATTTCAGTGAAAAACGGATTGGAATCGTTGACGGAATCATTTTTATATAGAGATTCTTTTGAGCGATATTTTTTAAGATAGACTGCGTAACGTATGTTATCCTTCAATTCGATATTAACAACCTTATCATCCGCTATTTTTAACGCGGGCCCATAACTATTGAGGTAAAAGGCTTTGTCGCCAGCGAGATAGGCTTGAATCGTGTTATATATTACGTTCTCTATGTTCGCCAATTGCTCATCGTAACTAGTAAGGCGAGCTTGGATTTCTTCGGCCGATTGCGTGATGCGACTACCCATTACCCAACATCCCGACGGATCTTTACATGACTGAACAACTTTTAATAGGTCCCTGTCGTGCTTTGCGCTAAATTTAATCGATGAAACCAAACTCGTATAAAAACTATTGTAGAATATCGGTACATAATTAATACCTTCAGGGAAAAGGTCATCAAAACTAAGCTCGTCACCAGTATTAAGATCGAACGTGAGATATCTTTCGACTAGCTCATCTATGCCATTAACGTTATGATACTGACGCGCAACGATAGATAAAACATTAAAATAGTTTGCTTTTACACTAAAGTCCGCAAATCTTTCGGAATTCAACTTCCGAAGTTCGGAGGCTACAGCTTTTATGCGGTCATTTATCTTTTCCTCGACCGCCGCATCCTTTAGGCCGGAAATCTGAAGAATCCCCTTAACGAGACCGAACGTATTCTCGGAAAAGGTAATCTGGTTTGGCTTATAGGTACCATAGTAGTCTAAGTCATCGACCGTATCATTAGCTTTGGCGATTTTGTCGTCAGAATACTTATAAGCATCAGCAACCTCGTCCACGCGGACAACTATCGGCTCAGGCTTATTGCGTAAAGCCAAGACAATTGCACCGCCGATAAGCAGAGCCCAGACCACAAAACCAATACCAATGACGGCAGCTGTTTTCTTTTTGCTATTTTGCTGGGACATAACCTGCCTCGCTAGCCACTTTTTGGCCGCGCTGAGATAGCATCGCTTTTTTAAGTTCAGTTACATGTTCATTAGTTTCGCCTTTGCGGGTGACGACATAATAAGCAGAAAGGATAGGATATTTTTCATTTTGGATAGTCTCGTAGGTTGGTTTAATTCCATTAACGGCGATATACTTTAGGTTTTCATTGTAATACATTGTATTTATATAGTAATAAAAGCCAAAGCCGATGGAATTAATGCCATTATCGTAAGATGCGACATAGTCAACAATACCGGACATAGTGAGCTCAACAGATTCTTTAACGGTCGGAATTTTTACGGTTTTTCCCTTCATAACAAGATTGTAGAGTCCAGTCTGAGAGCCAGAATTCTCTGGACGCTGGTAAGCAATAATGTCAGCATCGTTGCCGCCGAGATCTTTCCAGTTAGTGATTTCACCCGTATAGATTTTGACGAGGTCATCAAATTTAATGCTATTGACTGGATTATCTTTATTGACAAAGAAAACGAAGCCCTCATTTACAACCTTAGTAACCTCAAGCTCGACATTCTTCTCTTTTGCAAGAGCAAGCTCATCTTTGCTTGGTTCCGTGACAACGATTAAGTCAGTCTCTTTATTAATTAGCTTGACATAGCCGGGATGCGTATTGGAATATTCAATACCGAGATCTTTAGTAGTCTTGCCGGTGAAGTTCTTTACGAATGCGTCCGTGAGCGGTTGCGTGGCAAGAGAAGCATCAATGCGTGGGAGCGTGTCTTTGGTAAAGAGAATTTCGTCAGAATCAGCCTTAGGGCTCTCATCCTCTTTCGGTTGATTTTCTTTAACTATAACAGTTTCTGGTTTTTGCGATAGTTTTATTGCAAAATACACACCAACGACAGAACCAATTGCTAGAATAATCAATAGTATGGGGATGAAGGGAAACTTTTTCTTTGGTTGGGGCGTGTCGGACGAGGATTCTTTCTTAGCTTCGTCGGATGGGGGCGTCCCTTTTTTTGGCTCCTCTGGAGTCTGTTCTGCATTGTCATCAATTTTAATATCCTTGTCGGGATTATCTTCTTTGTTCATATTTCCTTTTTAGCATTAGCTTTTCTTAATTTTAGCATAGCTTCAGCATTGGCCATGTATTGACTTTTTTGCGATTTTGTGCTATAATGGGATGGTTATGAGGTATGTTTCGCAAAAGAGAATAGAGGATGCTAAAAAGGCCCTAAACAGGGGTGACGTTTTGGCCGTTCCAACCGAAAACTTCTACGGTTTAACTGTAAAATTAGACAATACGGCAGCCATCCGTAAACTATTAGACATTAAAAATCGCCAAATTGATAGTGCAAAAATCCTAACATTATTAGTTGCCGATGTGGATGACATCAAGAAATATGCATCCATCGACCGCAAGACGCTCAATATGGCACGACATTATTTTCCTGGCGAACTTACCTTAATCCTGCCGAAACATCGCACGCTAAAGCATCCTTATTTTGACCATTTCGAAACAGTCGGAGTTAGAATCCCCGAACATAAATACTTATTAGAGCTCGTACGTACGACTGGACCACTGCTAGTCATAGGCGCAGCTCCTCACGGCGAGGCGCCTTGCCGTAGCGGCAAGCATGTCGCAGAAGTATTTCCAAAGGTTGATTGTATTGTCGAAGGCGAGTCGGACGGTAATATTCCGCCCACAGTAATAGACTGGACAGAGAGCGAACCGATGCCGATTCGCCAAGGCGGCCTATTAATTGTGCGGTATGCCTAGACTATAACTTTACAACTACAGAATCGTCTTTTAGTTTTTTATCTTTTAGCCGCGGACTCTGTTCGTATATTAGCCGACAAACATGCGTGGCAGCCTCTTTGTCGCTGCTTAGACTAAAATGGCTCGTGCGATTGAAGCAATCCTCGACGACGAGCATTTTGCCGTCTGTGTTATGAGCATCGCCCGTTACATACGAATTCGTAATATCCTCCAGACGCATGATAGTACTAGGATTATCTAGGTCAACAACATACTTGTAGTTAAAGCGAAATCCATCATGTTCGTACACGGCCTTGCCTTTGGCGACCTCATTGATAACTTCCGTTAATTGTTTTACGTCCTTAAAAACACGGAAAACTGGATCATTCATTACGACACTATCGTTGATGGCTGGAGCAATAAAGCGTTTCCAAATAATAAAATAATCAACGATGAAGCTTGCTATTACGCCGATTGCTAGTAACACAATAGCAACAGCCAGTTGCTTCATTGCACCTGGTACGGCGCAAAACGTGAGTAAAAATATCGACGGCATAATTAGCATCGTTAAGGCATACGAAAAGATTTCTTTCCGATGGTTTGATCTGATTTTTTTAATAATATCTTGCTCGGTATACATAAGCTAATTATATAACAAGTGCCCGTTAGCTACGATTGTCTTCGCCGTAAAAAGAACCGAATTGCTTCGGTTCTTTTTCGCTGTTACGCGCCCACCCAGGGGCACATTGGTTTGTTTTAATCCGCTGTTTATTTTTGTTTCTAGTCTCCACACTTTCCACATTTTCAGTGGAACCCCGTGAAGCGTACCAGCTTGAATCTATTAAAGCAATTTTAAGCATAAACGTCAATGGGTTTGCGGCAAAAAGATGTTGTATTTTTTACCGCTAATCGTCAAATTCGCTGAATTCATCTTCCGCGTCTGCCATCGAGTCAAGCGTAATAATCGTGTTGTGATCACCTTTTTGATAACGCTCGTGGCGTGGGCGATGCTTGCGCTCGGTTTGTTCTAGCGTGATTACTGGAATATCTTCAACTTCTTCTTCGACATCTTGCGCGGCTTCCACTTTGGATGCCTCGATTATTTGCCACAACTCACGCAATACTTCCGTAAGACCTTGATGGGCGGAAGCGGAGATTTTCATGATCTTCGCATTAGGATTTCGATCCAAAATGGATTTCATCTGCATTCCGACAATTTCGTTATCAACGCCTTCAGTCTTGGTAAGAACGACTAGTTCTGGACGCTCGGCAAGCTCGGCAGAATAATTAGCAAGCTCTGCGCGGATATCCGCGTAGGCCTTGCCGGCGTCATCATTGTAGACATCTATCAGATGAAGTAGTACCTTCGTACGCTCAACATGGCGCAAGAAACGATCGCCAAGGCCTTTACCTTCAGATGCACCCTCAATTAGCCCTGGAATATCTGCTATCAAAATACCATGGTCGTCGATTTTGGCAACACCGAGATTTGGCGTAATAGTAGTAAATGGATAATCGGCAATTTCGGGGGTAGCATTGCTGACTACGGAAAGAAAAGTAGACTTGCCGGCATTCGGAAAGCCGATTAGACCAACATCGGCCAAGAGTTTTAGTTCTAACTCGGCATCGAAGGCCTCACCGGGATTACCGAGCTCGGCAATCTTTGGAACTTGGCGCGTACTGGAGCGAAAATGCCAGTTGCCATAACCGCCATCACCACCATGCGCAACAATTGCGCGCTCTTCGTCGCGAGTGAGATCGGCTACTACTTCACCGTCACGTTTAACAACTGTGCCAATTGGTACTTTTACGATTAAATCTTTGCCGGATTTGCCAGAGGATTTCTGACCAGAGCCAGCTTTGCCGTCTTCGGCGATTAGTTTCGGCTGGAAACGAAAGTCTATTAGAGTGTCGCAATCTTTACTGGCAACAAAAACCACGTCGCCACCCTTGCCACCATCACCACCGTCTGGGCCTCCCTTTGGAATATAGATTTCATGGCGAAAAGAAATTGCGCCATTCCCGCCCTTGCCGGCTTTAATATAAACTTTCGCTGTATCAACAAACATAATGTTTATATTTTAACATATTTTGCACTCTTTATCAAAGTGCGGCGGACTATTTGTGTTCGTAAATATAGTTATATTTGAGAGCGTCAGACCAATTCATCGTTGACTGATAAACGTGATTAAACATACCGTTTGGTCCAGCATAGTTCATCTCTTGAATAGTAATAGATTTTCCTGGATCAACACCTACGACGATGCCAACGTGGCCATAATATCCGCCCATAGACTGCATCACGGCGCCGTATTGTGGTGTACGGCCGGTCTTATAAGAACCGCCAAGAGTATAAAGCCAGGAGCTAGCATTGCCAATAGCGCCCTTTGGAAGCCAGTAATTAGATGGCATATTATTGCGACGCCAATACCACGCAAACCAGGTACAGTTGCCAAAAGCGCCAGGGTTGCCCTGCCCAGAAGTCTTGTAGTATACCGAACTCCAATAGGCATAGCTACCAACTTCGACCATATTATGACGATCACCAGAGTCGCCAGAGTATGAATAGTTATAAGTGGGCCTATAGGTCGTTACGGGTTTTGGCGCGACATATTCCGGACGCTCTTTTTCGGGAAGCGTACCGCCCGGGAGCAATACCAAGGAGCCAACCGTCAATTCTGAATCTTCAAGGTCGTTGCGAGAAATCATCTCCTCTTTATTGGCCTGATATTTCTTCACGATGCCGTCGATTGTATCGCCTTTTTTGACCTTATAGACGATGCCAGGAACGCTTGGGAGATATAAAGTAGCACCCTCTTTGAGGGCTTCGGTTTTGAGACCATTGCTCCAGCGAACCTGATTCTTGGTCACATTTACAAGATTATACTTCACAAGGATGGCAGTAATCGTCTCATTGGCAATTACGGTGTGCTTAATGACGCCGCGCGAATAGCTGGAGGTGTCGATAATGTTTGGTTTATCAATAATTTGACTACTGGTGGTATCGGTAGTACCAGTAGTCTCATAGAGAGTGTTGACCGTAACGTAGCTCTCGTTGATAGTCGTAGTTGACGGAAGCGAAACTGAACTAGCAATATTGGCAACCGTATAAGATTCGGAAACTTGGTCGGACGTAATCTTAAAATCCGAATTGCCAAAATTAGCCGCAATCGGCGTACGAATCGTCTCGTCCGTCGTGCGCGAACCATAAATCATTACACCTAGAATCACCGCGAAAGCAATTGTGTATGGTAATAATTTCGTAATTAAAAGTTGGAATCTTTTCATAACTAAACGACACTACCCCCCACCGTAGCGAGCCTAAGCTGGCATAATATGCTTATGCTAGCTAAAAGCCTCTTCTATTATACCATAGTACTTATTACTAGAATATCTCGCACAGGTCACCACAATAATTACGAATGTTCGCTTCGTGTTCCGCGACAGTGTGCGCATAGTACATCTTGACCTTGCCGTCAGCGTCATAGCCAGAAATGAAATATAGATAGTCCGTATTGCTTGGGTTAGCTGCTGCTAATAATGCCGTTTTGCCTGGACTAGAAATCGGCGTAGGCGGAAGCCCTTGGCATTTGCGCGAATTCCATGGGCAAGGCGTAGTCTCTAGATATGACATGTCGGACTTATCGCGATTAGGATTAGCCTGGTTGGCGTAATACGCAATAATCGCATCGGAACCAAGCACGATATTTTTCGAAAGGCGCGTCAGAAATACTTGCGCCACAGTCTGCTGATCCGCCGCACTCATTACGCCCGCTTCGCCTTGCACGACCGAGGCGAGCGTAATACCTTGATGGAGCGTGAGATCCTTGGACTTATACTTTGCCTCAAGGCCGTTATCTTTAACTACTTGATACATTTCATCAAAAGTACGCACTAGGACATCTTCAACGGAGGCGCTGGCATAGAATTCGTAAGTATCGCCATAAACATAACCTTCGAGCGATGCGCTAGCTGGTTTGCTCTTTAATAACGGATGATCGTATTGTTTCTTGAAAGCTGCATCGATTTCTTCGGCCTTATAACCAGCTTCTAATAGGCGTCCGCGCACCGCAGTCAAAGTGCCGCCAGGTAGGAAAGTAATCCGAAAAGTCTTAGCTTTTGCTCCTTCATTGAATCTTTTGACAATTTCCTTCACGTCCATATCTTTGGAGAGTGTATAAGTGCCAGTTTTCAAAGTTTGATCCGTTGCCTCAAGCTTCATATAGATGCGAAAAGCTAGAGCCGATCTAATAATGCCCTCTTGCTCTAATTTATTGGCAATACTCGTCGTAGATTCGCCTTCATCAATTACAAAGCTTGAAGTTTGGCAGTTCTCGCCGGCGCATTTTTCAGCCTCGATGGCAGTGATTTGTTTTTTATACCAAAGCACCGAGAAGATGGCCGCCGCAATTGCTAACGCTAAGAAAAACAGCAAAATGAAACCAAAAATACGAAGACCTTTATGCTTCTTTTTGCCCGGTAGACTATTTTGTTCCATTTAACTCCTTTTCTAAATCATTAAAATTTGCGCTCTCGATAAAGTCTTGCAGAATAATTGCCGCCGCTTCGGCGTCAACCTTTCCCGCTTCGCGTTCGGCACGACTAATATTATCTCCGAAATGCGCCTCGGCCATCACAGAGGTAAGCGATTCGTCCTGAAATTTTACAAGAGGTTCTTTCTGCTCATGCTTGACAAAATAGTCTTTTAGTGCTATAATGAAATTATCTACTTTTTTTGTCTGTTCTGTTTCTTCCCCTTGATTATTACGAGGCAATCCCGATACGATTAAGTCGGCTTTTTCAAGTCGAAATTGCTTGGCAATTTCGGCCATCTCGTTGCCATCAACCGGAATCATGCCACGCGGAATAGCAATGCGGACCTTCGTGTCCGCAAATGCTACGCCAATGCGCTTAGTGCCAATATCTAAAGCTAAAATGCGCATTATTCTACTGTTATCTCGAAGGTAACTTTATTCGGGTCGCTCGGTACGGAAGTTACCCAGAAGTATGAAGTATCAACATTCACCTCGCTAATGCCATTTATTGATTTTAGGTGTGACCGCACTTCGCCTATCTTTTTGCCGAGCGACTTATCAGAAACCATTTGTTCGGTGACTTCTGGACCAGTTTTTACGACGGTCTTTAGCCTACCAACATATTTGTTGTCTTCTTTCTTGAAGGAGTCGATATAGACTTTATTGTCTTCGCCGTCTTCACTCGATACGCCAGTCGAGTAGATGGTTTGCGTATCATCGCCAATTTCTGTTTTCGCTTCAATAAATTTACTAAGATCATCACGTTTTACGGCAAAAATAGTATATTTTATTTCCTTAATGACCTTCGGTTTGATTCCGTCTTTTACTTCCTCATTAATAGATGGAGATGCGGTTATTTTGCCGCCAGTTGCCGTGAAGCTCTTCTCGATTAATAAGTATTCGTTACTGAATTGACTAGCAAGTTCCTCGCGAGCATCGGATTCGCCCTCCCCTTCTAGGCCAGCTTCGGCCGTCTCGACGTCTTTTTGGGAAACGACTTTGACTTTTTTGCTCGTACCGCCCGTCATAGCAGAGCTGGAAGCAACGACCGTACCAGTAACACTCGAGGTCCATCCCGAAGTAGTTTCTCCAATGTTGTATTTCTCCCCATTAGCCG
Source organism: Candidatus Saccharimonadota bacterium (assembly GCA_016290315.1). GTDB lineage: Bacteria > Patescibacteriota > Saccharimonadia > Saccharimonadales > Saccharimonadaceae > UBA2834. The sequence continues at coordinate 10,257 of JAEETK010000008.1, forward strand.
TGGCGACAACATTAACGGTAGCCGAGGCATCTGACGATAAATTGCAGCTTAGCTGCTCTTCAACGATTTTACAATGACGAATGCCATTGAAGTTCTTGTTCGATATCTCTATGCTAGTGGCCGTAGATGCAGTATAACTCATCCCCTCGCGAGTAAACGTGGCGCCGACCGGAATTGAGATAGTCTTCTTCTGATCAAGACCTACCAAGACTGGCGATGCGGCCTTTAATGTAATCGAACCTGTCGCCTTAGTGCCCTTATCTACTTCTCCAGTGGCAACAAACTCCGTCTCGGCAGTCTTAGTCAAAGTTTTTTGCTCGATGAAGAATATGCCATCTTCTGGCTTCGCTTTAGTTTCGTCGGTCACAAAAGTAATGCTTTCGTTGAAGTTTTGGGCAATAGTTTTAATCTTTACGGAGATTTTTGCAGCCGGGGCAATGTTGAAAGCCCAGAAGCCGATGCCAAAAATAAGCAATATCGCAATAACCGCAATTATGATTGGGGTGCGAACCTTCTTAAAGTCAGGGATATTTTTATTGGCTTTTTTCTTGGCAGGCTTCTTTTCTTCTTCGTCATCGTCAAGATCGTCATCATCTAGCTCTAAGTCTGCCTCTTTACGCTTTGTAGTCGCGGTCGCCTTTGCGCTGCTTTCTTTCTTGACAGGAATCTTTTTAGGCTCTTCCTCTATTACATCGTCATCATTGCTATCGTTAGGGTCGTCATCTTCTTTAGCCGCCTCTTCATTATCGTTCTCATCGGCGTCATCTTTTTTCTCGTCACCAAATTCCTCCGTATCCATATCGGACGGTAGTTTTGGTTTACTCTGCAGAGTGCGAGCCGTTGGCATCTTTACGTTCTCAGCAAGTTTTAAAAGTGATTCGTCAGAAGTGATCAGAACAACAGCCTTGCCGGCTTGGCGAGAAGTCTTAGCGATTAACTTAAAGTTGACAGCGCTACGCAAAACGCCAGCTTTCTTGGGCGGCACTAGAGCAACGATTTTATTCTTTGCGCTTTTTATATTAGCCAGGATATCGGTAATATCATCCTCGGGCTCGATGTAGATGACGTCTTTATTCATAAGCTAATTATATCTCATGAATGAAAAATAGCGCAAATCATGAAGATGTTTATGCTAAAATAGCTGTAGTATGAGTTTCTGGAACAAGACAAAAAAGGTGGATGCGTCTTCAACGGAGCAGCCAGAACGTAGCGAGTCGACAGCGTCTCGTGAAAATCTAAATGAATTAGTATTGCAGTCTATCCATGAGGGGGTTATCATCGTAGGTCCAGATGGCAATATCCGTTTGGCTAACCCGTCTTTTTGCGAACTAACCGGGCGTAGCTTGTCCGAGCTAAACCACGTTTATTATGATTCTGTAATTAATTTGCTTGATAAAACTGGCAACCGCGTTCCAGAAGGGCGCAACCCAATCAATATCGCACTCAAAAACAAGGAGTATGGCGAAAATCGTGAGCTCGGCATCGTAGCGGCAGATAGCAATAAAAACACCCCAGTTTCAATTATTATTACTCCCACTCGCGAGGAAAAACCAAGCCTAGTTGTAACATTTCGCGACATCGCTCAGGAGTTAAAGGAAGAGCGTGAGCGTAGCGAGTTTATTTCAACGGCTAGCCACGAAATGCGCACTCCAGTTGCTAGCATAGAGGGGTACCTAGGATTAGCCATGAATCCTTCGACAGCCACCGTAGATGAGCGCGGTATGGAATATCTCGAAAAAGCCCACCAGGCATCACAGCATTTGGGACGGCTATTTCAAGATTTACTCGATACGACGAAGCTAGACGATAGGCAAATCGAGCCACGTATGGAGCCGGTTGATATTGTAGCGTTAGTAAAAAGCATTTCCGATGGGCAAATCCCAAATATTACCCAAAAAGGTCTGGGCTACCAATTTGGTAGCGGCTCCGTAGATCAACAACTTAGTGGCGGAAAACACATTGACCAGTTAGTATATGCGTCCGTAGATCAGGATTTTTTGCGCGAAGTTATGAATAATCTGATTGAGAATGCTATAAAATATACTCCTGCCGGTTGGGTGACAGTAAACGTACGCGCAGATAATTACAATGTTCAAATTATCGTTGAGGATACGGGTATTGGTGTGCCGCGTGAGGAGCTAACGCACATTTTTCAGAAGTTCTACCGCGTCGACAACCGCGAGACGCGCGAGATTGGTGGTACTGGCCTTGGTTTATATTTGGTTAAGCAACGCGTTGAGGCAATGAATGGACGCATTTGGGCCGAGAGCGAAGCGGGCAAAGGAACACGCTTTATCGTGCTCTTCCCGCGAATTTCTGAAGATACTTATCGACAACAAAGATTCTACATCGATAATCAGCAAGCGCAAAGCCGTGAAAATGTAGATTTTTAAGCTTAAATGGAATATAATAAGCGTTAGTATGGCCAAAATTATGTTAGTAGAGGACGATAAGTCCTTACAAGAAATCTATAGCATCAGGTTGGTCGCCGAAGGTTACGATATCGCTAGGGCGGATGATGGCGAGGAAGCTCTCGCTAAAGCCGTCCAGGAAAAGCCAGACCTCATCATTGCAGATGTAATGATGCCTAAAATTTCTGGTTTCGATATGTTGGATATTCTTCGTTCTCAGCCTGAAACTCAAAATATTAAAGTAATCATGATGACGGCGCTCTCTAGCGACGATCAGCGGCAGCGTGGCGAAACGCTCGGAGCGGAACGCTATCTTGTAAAATCGCAAGTTGGTATCGAAGACGTCATTAATGCAGTGCACGAAGTGCTCGGAGATGCTCCGAACGCAAACGCAAAAGCAAATATGCAGACTGCTTCAAATATCTCTACGGCTACACCCGCGCCTGCAGCACCAGCACAGGCAACTTCAATACCAGACCCAAACGCCGCCGCAGCTTCATTGGCAGCCGTTCCAACGACTCCAACCACAACAATTCAGCCAACAAACCCCGCCGCTGGACCAGCACCGATACCACAACAGGTACAGCAGCCAACACCCCAAGATCCGAACGGAGGAATTTCGGCAAATTTTAATCAAGCCCCTATTGCTATGCCGGGCGCGATTCCTGCTATGCAGAGCATAGCAAATCAGGCAATAGGGGCGGCTCCAGCGCCCGTAGCTCAAGCGACTGCACAAATGGCAAACCCGATAGTCGGAGCAGCGCAAGCGCCCGCGACACAAATGGCCCAGACAACAACGCCAGTGCAAGCCACGGTACCACAAGTACCACAGCAGACAATGTCGCCTGCAAATTTTACAGTTGCGGCTCCACCAATTCCGCAACTTGCGCCAAACGCGCCAGTTCCGACAGTGCCGTTACCGATGCCACCAATTCCGCCACAACTCTTGCAGCAATATATGCAACAAGGTAGCGCCCTACAGACGCCTGACCGCGTGTTGCCGAATGCGCAGCTATCTGCAGCGATTCAGGCGGCAGAAGCCACTGCGCGAATGCGAAACGAGCAAAAACAAGAGTCGGCCGAGCAAAAAACAGCAGGTGGCGAGCGTATCATTCAACCAATCCACGATCCTAATATGGACGCTATGCGCGAACAGATGCAGAAACGGATGGCTGATATTCTGGGCGATGACGCGGACGCGAATCCTGCCATGATTACCACAAAAACCGCAAAGAAAGTTGCGATCGATCCAATGAAAGTGCCAACTGCCGAACAGGCGGCATCAAAGGTGCCAGAGGCTGGTCTACCGCCAGAAACGCAACAATCACCCGTCGAGCAGGCGAAGAAAGTAAACCTATCCCCAGACACAAGCAAGCAACAAGATTTAGTAAAGGCACAATTAAAGGCTCAGCCGGTCGAAAACGATTCAGAGATCACCGATTCTCCTCAGGTGACCGCCGAAGCTGGCGCTGCCCCACAAGAGCAAAAAGACGAGGCGAAGGTCCAGAATGGTCCCGAGGAGACGAAGCAAGAAGTCCCCGCCAATAATGATGGCGAATTAAGCACTACAAAAACCGATGGCTCGCCTGAGGAGGTGGTAGTAGCGATTCAGCCAGGATACATTACACAACTCGAGGACGAACTCGCTGAAGACAGCCAAGATGACGCAAACAAAAGTATGGCCGAGCGTATGGCAAACGAATTAAAAGACGATGAAATTACATTGGCAGCTAAGCAGAAAGCCGAAACGACCCCAAATACGCCAATCGAAGAAAAAATCATCGTCCCGGGAGAACAGAAGCTGGCCCAATCCATGGCAAATAGCCCGAACTTCCAGAGCGCCATAAGTTCTGAGGAAATAGAAGACCAAAACGCCGTGGCCTCAACCTCACAGTTAACTCCTCTGCAACCAGGAGTATAGTGATTATTAATGACTGAACAAAGACTCAATAAATATCTTGCAACAAATTTCGGAGTATCTCGACGCGAAGCGGATTTTTTGATAGAGAAAGGCAGCGTATTAATTAATGATAAAACAGCAACAATTGGCCAACGCGTTGGCGATAATGACGTAGTGAAAGTTGACGGGAAGGAAGTAAAAAAACAAAAGTTAAGTTATCTAGCCCTTAATAAGCCTGCTGGCTACGTATGCAGTCGTAGACGTCAAGGTAGCACTCCGACAATATACGAGTTACTTCCTCCAGAATTAAAAAGCTTCAAGAGCGTAGGGAGGCTTGATAAAGATTCTTCCGGGCTGATTATACTAACTAATGACGGCGATTTCGCTTTTGAAATGACACACCCGAAGTTTTATAAAACAAAGAAATATACCGTTGCCCTAGATCGCGAATTGGCGCCATTGCATCAACAAATGATTGCCGATTATGGCATTAAGTTGAACGATGGTGTAAGTAAAATGGAGCTCGAGCGTCTAGACGATAGCCGAACAAAATGGGACATAACGTTGCATGAAGGCCGCAACCGTCAGATACGTCGCACTTTTGACGCTCTGGGTTATAAAGTAGTTAGTTTGCACCGCTACCAATTTGACAATTATTCTCTATCTGGATTAAAATCCGGCCAATGGATCGAAGTGCCAAAAAAATAACACCGCATCGGTGTTATTTTTTTAATTAATTCCTCAAAAGGCGCGCCAATTTAGCGCGAAAGCTATTGCTGTCAGTCCCGACTAAGGTATCGATGCCGACTCTTAACAGCCCCATGGCGGTTACAAAAGTATGATCGAGTTCCCGGTCGGTATCGTTAATAATTCCTGCCACATCATTCGGATCAATCAGTGAAACAATTGGGCGACGCGAGAATGGCAAGCCTTTGTACCAGTCACTGGTAGCTAGCGTTTCTGGAATTTCCGCCAAGCTTGCACCACCACCACAAAGCAGAATCTGTCCAGGCATCGTTTCGACCTGATCGAATTCTTCAAGAGCCAACTCGACACCAGATTGCCAAACCTCTAGGTTACGTGCGATTGCTAAGTCGAATTTGTGTCGCACTTCCGGCTTCATATTAGGGCTATCAGCAAGTAGCTTGAGTTTTTCAGCATCATCAAAACTGAGACCAAGCCTATTTGCAATCTGATTCGTAAATGAGCGCCCACCGATTGAGAACATTTTTGTGCCCTCAACGCCGCCATCGTCAACGATTGCAATATCAGTAGTGCCACCACCAACGTCCATTACGATGCCAGAAAAGCTTGAATCAATATCGTCACCCAGACACGCACGGCAGACCGCAAACGGCTCTACGGCTACTGTTACTAAATCTAGCTGCAACTCATCACAAACACGTTCAATGGCCGAAATATGCACAAGTGGCGCGAAAGCGGTATATATCTGCACGACAACATCTTTGCCCTTAAAGCCAATTGGATTAGCTACTTTGTAGCCATCGATTCGTAACGACACAAGGGCTGAGTTTATGAGGCGAACTTCAACGTCTGGATTATTAGTTTCGACTGCCACCTCACGGCGCGCACGTTCGCCGGCCTTTTGCTGAACCTTTTTGATGATTTGGTTCATTTCTTCCTCGGTAATTGGCTTTGTGGCATCAGAGCGACGGTATTTAATAGAGGCTGTATTGCCTTTTATTAATTCCCCCGCAATACCAACAACCACTTCCTTTGCGCGGACTCCCGCCATTTTTTCGGCTTTATAAAGCGCCTCCTCGCACGTCTTTACGACGCCCGGAATGTCCGCAATAGCCCCAGAAAAGATATTAGTTGGCGCCTCGTGCGCTTTGCCAACTCCGACAATATGAATGCCATTTCTGCCCTTTTTCGCAATTAACGCCTTGACGAACTCGGTACCTATATCGAGTGCCAAAAGATAGTCGTCGGGGTCTTTCGGACGTTTAGACTTCTTTTTATCGTTATGGTTGCGAGATAAAAGGCTCATGGCTACATTATAACACTATTAGGCGCACGACTCGAACGACGCGGTTTTTTTGCGCTATAATAGTTCCAACTGAGGAATTAAAAAGAGTGATAAAACTAGGGCATCTAGAGCCACTACTGAAAGCGAAAGGGCTAGATTTTGATGAAGGCCAGGATAGCAATATTAGATTACCAGAGGTGGCGATTGGTGTTTTTTCGAAGCATTTATTTAATTCGATAGTTGATAAATACCACTGCAAAGAAGTTGGCCGAATTAGGAATGTAAATTTTATCAAAAGAGTCTATATTTTGAGCTACAAAAAATGTAAATTTACGATATTTTTGGCCGGCGTAGGCGCCTCGGCGATAGCGTCAGACATCGAGATATTGCATGCTCAGGGGGTGGAAAAAGTCGTAATATTCGGAAGCTGCGGCGTTCTAGATTCGACCATCGAGGATTGTTCAATCGTGATACCAAATCTAGCCTTTCGCGAGGAAGGTACGAGTTACCACTACGTTGAGGCGAGCGATACGATTGAAGTTAATCCAAAATACCAAAAAACCTTTATTAAAATACTCAAGAAATTCGGCTTTGGCTACACGATTGGCTCGGTCTGGACGACGGATGCTTTCTATCGGGAAACTATCGACAAGATTGACTATTTCAAGAAAATGGGAGCGAAGGCGGTCGACATGGAAGCATCGGCGATAGCTGCGGTCTGCCAAGTTTTCAATATGGAGCATTTTATTTTTTATTATGCTGGCGACAATCTCGATTGTGCCGTTTGGGATGCACGTAGTCTAGAAGAATTAGCAAATATAGAAAAGAAGAAGGCTGTAGTTATTTTAGCCTTGGAGCTGGCACAAAAAATGTGCCAACAAGACAAAACATCTCATTAGCTCATTTATGTTTTTATTCAACTATAGCTTTAATACGGCGAACGCCCGCAGAGCTAGACTCTTCCTTTTTGATTTTGAAATGGCCAATAACACCGGTATGTTCGACGTGAGGGCCACCGCAGACCTCACGAGAAACTGGATTGTCGAAATCGCCAATCGTATAAACCGTTAATTTCTCTGGATATTTATCCCAGAACTGGCCATGCGCCTTCAGAGTGTCGCGCGCATAGGCCTTGTCGTATTCGCCGTGGACAACTTTAAGGTCTGCCTTAATCCACTCATTGACTTGGTCCTCAACTTTTTGCTTTTCTTCTGGAGTGAGCTTGCGGTCAAGATTAAAGTCGAAGCGAAGACGTTCAGCGGTAATATTGCTGCCCTGCTGACCGATATTTGGGTCAATTAGTTGTTGTAGAGCCGCGAGTAGTAAATGCGTAGCCGTATGATATTTCGTGGTCTGCTCGCCATGGTCTTCAAGGCCACCCTTAAACATACCCTTACTAGCAGTCTTTGAGCGTTGGCGTTGCTCTTCAAGTGCCGCGTCAAATTCTTTGCGCCAATCTTTACTAAGCTCAATATCCTGACGATAGGCCTCCTCTACGGATAGTTCCATTGGAAAACCATAAGTATCCTGCAACATAAAAAGTTCTTTGCCTGTAAGGCCGTCTTTCTTGAAACGAGCGAGTTCTTTCATACCGCGACGAAGCGTCTTACGGAAGGCTTGCTCTTCATGGCTGAGAACTTCTAGAACCTGCTCGCGCGTAGTAAGGATACTATCTGGAAGATCTTTGTAGTTCTCGGCTATCATTGGCAAGACTTCGGCCAAGAAATCCTGTTCGATACCGAGGTTGAGAGCCTTCAGAACGGCCCGACGAATGATACGTCGCAAAGCGTAGCCTTGCTGTTTGTTTGACGGCTTCAAGCCTTGAGCGGTCAGTAAGTAGGCACCGCGAAGATGGTCGGCAATCACGCGCATATCGGCGGTGTTAGATTCGTACTTTTTACCAGATAAGTCAACGAGCTTATCGATAATCGGCTTAAGTAGCGAGATTTGGAAGACGTCGTAGGAGTTCATGGACGCCGCCGTAATACGTTCGAGGCCAGCACCAAAGTCGACATTCTTATCCTTGAGCTCCTCGAAGCTACCGTCCTCTAGGCGGCGGTACTGCATGAAGACTTGGTTGCCAATTTCCATAAAACGAGCGCCGTCGGAAGCCGGATGAGCTTTTCCGTACTTGGCTTCGTCTTGATGCTCTTCGCCAAAGTCATAAAACACTTCTGAGTCTGGACCGCACGGGTCGCCAATCGGCGTGGTCTCAATGCCGCCACCGCGAGACCACCAGTTCTCTTTGTCGTTATAGAAGAAGATACGCTCATTGCCTCTAATACCGCGCTTGTCGCCATTTTCAGCCGTGTCAATTTCGGCTATATCTGCCTTGATGCCAACCTCGGCAAAAACCTTTTGCCAAATAGCGGCCGCCTCATCGTCGCGCGGAATGCCGTATTCTTTGTTACCAATAAAACAAGTGACGTAAATTTTTTGCGGATCTAGGCCGATTTCCTTAGTTAGGAAGGTAAAGAAGTTGCGAATTTGCTCTTCTTTGAAGTAGTCACCAAGCGACCAGTTGCCAAGCATCTCGAAGACGGTAGTATGACGCGGGTCGCCAACATCGTCAATATCCTGAAGGCGCAAGCATGGCTGAGAATCGGTCAAGCGCTTGCCCTCTTTGTGCGGTTTGCCGAGAAGATATGGCAATAATGGCTGCATACCGGAACCGGTAAATAATGTCGTAGGATCATTTTCTAGTACGAGCGGTGCGGGTTGGATTTGCACGTGCCCTTTAGATTTCATAAAATCGAGATATTTTTGGCGTACTTCACTTGCATTCATTTTGTGATTATACAATAATTTGATTATTTGGTAAATTATAAGCTTCTACTATTGACGAATATATATAAGTATGTTATTATTAACTATACGCACCGTTACATGTTGTTCCTTTCCAAAGGAGGTAGAGTATGTTCATTGTTGCAAATTGGGGGTGGCCTCAGTGGGTTTATGTTTTCTTCACCGTCTTAGGGCTCGGAGTGAGCTTAGCTAATTCAGGAAAGTACGTTAAAAGGCCGTCAGGAGCCAGCGCGTGTTTTTCCGCATTCCTTGTTTTCTTCATCTATGCAGCCGGTGGTTTTTTCGACGAGATACACTGGCCCCAGATTGCCTACATCGTGCTGTTTATTATCGGTATAGCAATAAGACTGTCCGATGATTCGCTTTATCGAGAAGAAAGTTTCACCGGAACGCTCATCGGAGAGGCAATACGCATTTTCTTGCTCGCCAATGGTGGATTCTTCAGATGACCGCATGAACAACAGCTCGATGCCCATTTTCGGCCCACTCAAGGAGTGGGCTTTTTCATATTGCATTTTCGGGCAAAACATGAGCGTTATTGACTTATTTGACTATTTGTGATATAATTACATTATGCACTAATGTTTGCAAGTTCATTTCGGAAGGGGGATGATACTCGTGAAAAGGATAATCTCTATACTAATCGTCATCGCATTCGGCGCTGCCATGTTTCGCCTGGGAGGCGAATATAAAACCTATTCAGAGAAGGAGGCTCTCAGGGAGAGTCTCGAGAAAGAGGCAGCCGAGGCGGCCAATACGTTCTCTCAATTAGCAACATCAAATCACTGTCTCGTTGAATCCATTGGTGATCCCAAGGTATACATCGAAGAAAAGCGGGCAGAGATACCGATATCACTGAGGAGAGAATTAATTGACGAGAACTGTTTTTTAACGATTCTCCATTGGTCGGTACTGGTCGAGATTACGCCCGAACGCACAGTATATCGTTGCTGGAGCGGCAGCTATGGGCTGGAAGAATGGAAGAGCGCGCTCGAAGCCTACTCTAGCCAGGAGGGCGTCACTCAAGAAATGCCCAAACCAGACCCATTCCAAGAGGGGCCAGGAGAGCCCATTCAGCACCTCGCCAACTTCTAGGGCCAACACAACAAAAACCACCCCCAATCCGGGAGTGGTTTTCTCATGCTTCAATAATGCCGCCGCCAAGGCAAATATCACCGCGATAGAAGACAACTGATTGCCCCGGCGTGAGAGATTTTTGTTCTTCTGTAAATGTCAGTTTGCCATCGATATAATCCGCATCGACGAGTGGCGCACGGTGACGGATGCGCGCCTGAATATGACGACCATCATCGCCGTGACGCAAAATGACCTCTTTTAGCTTTACTTCTTTAGTCCAAAGCTTAAGCGAGTTAAGGTTTTGCGAAACGTAGATAATGTTTTGCGCCATATCTTTCTTTACTACGTAATATGGCAGCCCGGCCTGAATATTCAACCCGTGACGCTGCCCTAATGTATAAAAGATAGCGCCGTCATGAACCCCAAGTTCTTTGCCAGTCTCTAGCTCAATGATTTTGCCAGGCTCTGTTTCGATAAACTCCGCCAGAAAATCTTTCATATTAGCCTCGCCAACAAAACAAACCCCCATTGATTCGGCCTTATGCGCGACGCTTAGCCCAATCTTCTCAGCCAACGCCTTAACCTCCGTCTTCAACATGCCGCCAACTGGAAAGATAGTCTTGGAAATAGCATCTTCAGTAATCCGATAAAGAAAATACGTTTGATCCTTGTTTTCATCAACCGCTTTCAATAGGGCGGGGCCATTCGTGCGCGCATAATGCCCCGTCGCAATCATTTCGGCGCCCTGTTCGAAAGCGGTTTCAGCAAACAACTTAAACTTAATCTCTTGATTACACATGATATCCGGGTTTGGAGTATTCCCCTTTTTGTATTCTTCCAGCATATAGTCGACAACTTTTTGCTTGTATTCCGTTTCGAAGTCAAATACGCGGAAATCGAGGCCAAGCTTTACGGCTGTTCGTTTTGCGTCGGCGAGATCTTCAGCCCAAGGGCATTTCATCCCAGGCAAATTCTTGCTCCAATTCTTCATATAGACACCAACAACCTCGTGCCCTTGCTCGCGCAAAAGATAGGCCGAGACGGCAGAATCAACCCCACCAGACATGCCCAAGAATACTTTCATTATCTTTAACTATATCATCACTCGAATATTTTTCAAGCATAGTAGTTTAGACATCTGAATTGAGTTTTTATTTTCATTTTTCAATAACGCATGTGCTAAAATATATGCAGAAGCATTATTTAATTGGAGGTGGCGTGTTCTATCCGAACAGACAAGTTTTGGGCGACCAACTTGCGGAAAAGTTGACTCAGTTTAAGGACACCGATTCGATTATTTTTTGTCTCAAACAAAGTTCCCTGCTTTCTTGCATAGAGCTAGCAGCGCACCTACATGCCTATATTTACATTTTGGAGTATCAGGAAATTCAAGATCCGTTCGACATCACGCGCGTACTAGGAGCTATCACTCGAACAGGCGACTTTGTCTTGAACCCAGAAATTTCGCGTGGTGAATATGAGTATATTGCGATGGACTTCATGAGCGTTATTGAGGAGCGGAAGAGGGATGCCTTTTCGGCTATGAATGCGCGAGCTGATGCAAACCCAGCTTTCGACAAAAACGCATTCAATAACCGCAATATCTTGCTCTTTGCCGACATATTACATACACAATTCCAGATTCAAGTTGCCCTTAATATCCTCAAGTCCTATAAACCTGCGCTTATCACGGGCGTTTGTGGCAATATAACGACTGAAATTTCAGACAAGTTCAATATAGAAACCGACGGCGTGACTTATATGGATATTTTACCGAATACGTTCTTTGAAGATGATCACTATTTCGATCAACCAGATAGTTTTAGTGACGAAGATAAAATTAGAATGGCAAATAATATTAGCCTGTACTGGGCATAAAAGGAGACCAAATGGACCAACAAAACAACCAAGGTTTGCTCGTGGACAGCAACCTAATCGATGCAAAAAGCATTATAGAAAAAATAACAACCGCCTACCAAAAGAAGGTTGTTGGTCAGGACGAACTTCGCTTATCCATGCTCGTTGCGCTAATAGCGGGTGGACACGTTTTGCTAGAGTCGGTACCAGGTTTAGCGAAGACCCTTGCCGCTAAGACTATCGCCGAAGCTGCAAGTGGCACTTTTAGTCGCATTCAGTGTACGCCAGATTTATTGCCAAGTGATATTATTGGTACACAAATTTACAACTACAATACTGGCGCATTCGAAACAAAAGTCGGTCCAGTCCATGCCAACTTTATTCTCCTTGACGAAATTAACCGCTCTAGTGCTAAGACACAGTCCGCCATGCTAGAGGCGATGCAGGAGCATCAGGTATCAGTCGGTGGCATTATGTATAAAATGCCAGATCCATTTATAGTTCTTGCCACGCAAAACCCGATCGAGCAAGAGGGTACCTATGAGCTCCCAGAGGCGCAGCTCGACCGCTTTTTACTAAAAGAGATTGTAAGCTATCCAAGCCGCGACGAAGAGTTGCAAATCCTCAACTCTACGCTTTCTGGCGTGATTGACGCACCATTATCTGAAGGTGAAAAGGTAGATATTGCTGGCATTAAAAGACTCCAAGATTACGCTACGCGAGTAGTGGTTGATGACTCTATTAAGAATTATATTATTAATATCGTATCGGCCACTCGTAACCCGCGCGAGCTAATCGATGCGAGCTTGGCGCGCTATGTTGAATACGGCGTCAGTCCTCGTGGTGGTATCGCATTGATGAAAATCGCTCAAGCACTTGCGATTATTGAAGGACGTAGCTATGTAACTCCAGATGATGTGAAACGCCTTCGCTATCCAGCACTACGCCATCGCGTGATTCTGAATTTCGAGGCCGCCGCCGACGAAGTACACCCGGAGGCTATCATTGATGCAATTTTTGCGAAAATCCAAACACCATAAATTAATCAGAAAAACGAAAAACACGAAATATAAATGGCAAGTTATCTAGTTAAAGTTCAGAAAAAGATGAATATCCACTCGCTCCGCCGAGTGCGGAATGTCCTGTCTGGCAACTACGGCTCCGTCTTTAAGGGTCGCAGTATGGATTTTGACGATTTGCGCGAATATGATTACGGCGATGACGTTAAGGATATAGATTGGAAAGCTACCGCGCGTTCGCGTAAGATAATGGTAAGACGCTATATCGCCATTCGGAAACATAATATCTTAATCGTGGCCGACAACGGCAACTCTATGTCGACACTGGCGCCAAGCGGCGAACCGAAGAGCGAAGTGGCTACCTTCTGTGCCGGAGTTATGACTTACGTAGCTCAGCACCATGGCGACTTGGTTGGTATGGTTTACGGGAACCAAGCTGGTAACACCCGCTATGCTATGAAAGAAGACACGGCTTACCTAGAGAACTTCTTGGGACGTTATGCTCACTCGATAAAAACCGATGGGCCAGAAAGCAACCTCAATTCCCTACTAACTTACATCATGAAGGGCTACCGTGAACGTTTGTTTATTGTCGTAATTACTGATCCGGATAGCGCCGAGACAATTGATAGCGAGATTATCCGCAAGCTGAATGCGCGCCACGAACAGATGTACATCATGATAGAGGATTCTCCGCTTACGAATAGCCTCCTACATGAAAAAGACGTGCGCGATATAGTCGGAAAAATACGGTTGCCGCAATTCTACCGTAGAGATAAACAGCTCGCCAAAGCCGAAAAAGAATATCGCGAGAACCAGAAGCTGAAGATAAAAAAAGCATTGCATCACTTCCGTATAACTAGCACTTTTGTAGGTGGTAGCGACGAAGCGATTCCGGCGATTATTAAAATGCTAGAGGAGCAAAAACATGCGCGACGTAAGTGAATTAATGTATGGCCCGTTTTATTACAGCTTTATTTGGTTAATTGTTGGCATTTTGTTTCTAGGTTTGGCGGTTACGATAGTAGCATTGATATTCTATGCAACTCGCAAGAAAGAGATAAAAACTATCGCTAATCTAAAACCGCAAGCGCCAAAGGTTATAGATATTGAAGCATTGAAGGCTAAATATCTTGCAATGGTAGACGAAGCAGAAAGACAGTTTAATAACCATAAAACGAAGGCATCTACGGCGCACCAACAATTAAGTTTAATTGCGCGTCTCTTCTATTACGAGGCCTTGGGCTTTCATGCAGATATTCTAACGCTTGCAGATTTAAAGAAATCGCGCCATGAGCGCCTAACGCAGACGATCGAAAAATATTACCCAGACGAATTTGACGGCCTCGAAAAAGGCTCGGTCTCGAACTCTGCCGAAATGGCGCGTAATCTAATTAGGGAGCAGAAGGTATGAAATATTCTTGGCTATTCATATTTCCCATTTTTGCAATTATCGCTATTGTAGCCTATTCGATATATCATCGCAAAACTGGCCAACAAAAGATAAAAAAGTCAGTATTAATATCGCACAGTAAAAAGATAAGAGCTCTGCCCGAATACGAAAAAGCTAGCAAAAAATATCGCATTCTATTATGTATTGCAGCTGTGGCGCTCGTCTTTTCGATCGCATCTATCACAATTACTGCGTCCCGACCTATTTCCGTGGATATTATAGAGCCAGACTATGAAACTCGCGATATTATGCTATGTATTGACGTTAGCGGTTCACAGGCTACCGAGATCGCAAATGTCATTCTTTACTTTTCGAATGTTGTAGGTAGATTAAAAGGGCAAAGAATTGGCGTTGGTGTTTTTGCAGAAAAAGCGACAATTCTCTCGCCTTTGACAAACGACTATGTCGCGGTCGAGAATTTGTTAAAAGAATTAGTTGTCCTGTATAGAGCAAGAGAGCTAGGGGTTGAACATAACGCAAGCCTCGTAAAAAATTTAGGTAGCGCATCTGCAATTGGCCCGGGGATAATTAATTGCGCTTCCGGCTTTGATAAATTAACAGAAGACGGCCGTGCTCAATCGATGATAGTCGCTACGGATAATTTGCAAAACGTAGAAGGCGTAACAGCCGAACAGGCTGGCAATTACTTGGCGCGTTACGGCATCACATTGTATGCAATCGACACTATAGACGCAGATGAGGTATCTGTAGACGGCGCCCGTGATCCAGCCAACCGTGCGGCTAGCTTGCGTAGAGCGGCGGGAGCTACCGGTGGACTGTACTACAACTTGCCAACGCAAGGCATTAATGGAGAACAGGCAGCAGAAAGCATCATGAAACAGGAAGCCGCTAAACACGAAAACGTTGCGCAGTTCATACAAACGGATTCGCCAAAAATATCCACAGCGCTTGCTTTGGTTTCTGTTATCGTAATGCTGGTTGCAATTTGGAGACTTAAACTATGATTCTGAATCCTATATTACCCATCTATATCATTGCATTATTGGCTATCTTTATAGTAGCGCTTAGTGTTTTTTGTATTATTAAGAAAAAATACCGTAGCGTTGCAACGCTACGCAGAATCTTAGTATTGGTATTTCTATTAATAACCCTGCTCAGGCCCTCTCTCGCCGGCGGCACAGCCCAACAGGTCAGTATGGATGTAACGTTATTTTTAATTATCGATAACTCCAATAGCATGTATGTGGAAGATGTAAATGGAGACACTCGTATGTCGGCCTTGAAAAAAGATGCCCTGAAAATAATAAAGTCATTTCCGGGCGCTCACTATTCTATCTTTGCGTTGGACAAAGCTACCTACACATTGTTACCTACCACTACGGATCTTAATGCCACCATGGTCGGGGTAGATACCTTAGATGCTAAAAGTAGCCAAGATAGTGCAGGCTCCGATTTAAACGACTTGATAGTATTCGCGCAGGAAGGGATAAAACAATACAATAAAAAGCATCCGGAGTCGCAAAACATAGTAGTACTCATGTCGGACGGCGAAACCACAACGGATTCAGTTGATGCGATTTCATTTAGCAGTTTTAAGGCAGTAAGTGCTGGGTTAGTTTTGGGGTACGGTTCAAGCGAGGGCGGTATTGTCCCATATTTCGCGAGCGATATTAACCGTGGCGTAGTCAAAAGTGAAAATCCATACTGTTCGTCTTGCATCTCAAAGATAAATGAAGATTATTTGCAAAAAGTCGCGAGCAATTACCATTTTAAGTATACGCATAGCTACGGCGACATAGACACGGCACTAATCAATAATATGAAAGATACCGCGAAGAGTAAACTCGATACGAGTTCCAATAAAAGCGCGGTTTCCAATACTGAGTTCTACTGGATTTTTGCATTGATAGTCCTAGTGCTATTGCTTTGGGAATTTGCAAGTAGCTTTAACGTAATCCTATCGGAATATGAGGTAAAACAATAAATGATTAATCTTGACCCGTCCTTATTAGACCAAGACAAAATTCGAAAAGAAAAACGCAAACAACTCATGAAGCGTTATTCCGTGTCACTCGCCCTACTTCTATTAGCTGCGCTATTCTTTCTTTCGACTTGGATATATAACCTAGTCTACCTAGTTAGCTATAATGGTAAAAATTATCCGATTTCCGAAGGTTTTACCGAGACGCGTTTTATTATTAATATACTCGAGCCGTACATAGCGGATTATAACCAAGGCGCTGCCAGATTAAAAATGGGAAAATACGAGGAGGCTGAGAAGAGTTTTACCGAGAGCCTCAAAAAGTCACCTGCGGAAGATAGATTATGTCAAATATACGTGAATCTTTCCCTCAGTATTGAATTCCAGGCCGACAAACTATTAAAATCAAACAGCTTTAATAAATCGATGGAGCTTTACGGAAGAGCCCAAACTATCTTGTTGAATAACAATTGCGCAAAGAAAGGCGCAGAATCAAGCGGCAAAGATAGCAAAGCAGAGATTGCAGAAACTCGCTTAAACAAAAAACTCGAAGACGCAGCAGACATGATGAACCATACCCAAACAGCTGATGACGATGCTAATACTAAACCAGAGGAGAAGCAAATAGACGAAAACTCTTTAAAGGATATACAAAACCAAGTGGTGTCGCCGAACAGTATTCGCAGCGACTTATACAGCCAGACTAAAAAATATTGCAATTATAGCTCAGGTAAATGTCAGTAAATTAGTGCTAAGCTATTTTCGAATTCGTTTGAGTTCCGCACGTATTATTTCGTGTATTATCTCGCTAGCTTCGGATATAGCGAGCTCGTCGGTTTGTTTTCCAATAGTGATACGCAAGGACCCGGATATTTCTGGGTCTGTTAGACCAATTGCTTGGAGTGTGGGAGATTTGATACCTTTACTAGCGGCGCACGCGGCGCCGGTTGAGACGTACACTTCCCTGTCTTCAAGTGCATAAATTAATCGCTCGGCGTCGAGCCCGGGAATACTAATTGGCAGAAAGTTTACAAGCTGACCCTTGTCTCTGCCAAGGAAGATTATATTCGGTAGATCTTCAAGATTCTTGCGGAACTTCTGTTTTAACTCCCCTAGGCGCTTGCGCTCTCCGTTCAAATGTTTTTCCGCATCCGTAATTGCCGCCGCAAAAGCGATCGTAGCAGGGACATTTTCCGTCCCACTACGTAAGCCCATTTCCTGACCACCCCCAACAGTAAGTGGCTTTATCTTTACGTTTCTCCCTACATATAACGCGCCAATACCCTTTGGACCGTATACTTTAGCCGCATTCAGGGTGAGCAAATCTACGCCTAGACGGTTTAGTTTTACCTCCATTAGTCCAAGCCCCTGCGAAGCGTCCGTATGAAGATACAGAGGAGTTCGCTCGCCCGCAAAAGCTCGCCGCTGGCGCTCCTCGGCGACTATGCGTCCTAGTTCCGAAATTGGCTGAATTGTTCCTAATTCCGAAGAAACCAAACAGACTGATACGAATTGTGTTTTTGGCGTCAGTTTAGCGCGAAAGTCGTCAAGGTCAATGCGCCCATACTTATCTACATTTATTAATTGATATTTTCCGGCCCGCTTGGCATTCTCTAATACGGATGGATGCTCCGTTGCAGATACGAGAACCTCCGCATCAGCACTAGGCGAAATAACCGAAAAGGCTAGATTAGTAGCCTCGGTCGCCCCAGAAGTCATAACTAAATCTGCACCCTTCGCGCCAATTACGTGCGCTATGTCATCTTTGGCTTTCTCATAGGTGCGCCGAACCTCGGTCGCAGGCAGATATGCGGCGGACGGGTTAAAAAAGCGCTCACTAAAATATGGCAACATAGCCTTGAGAGCCTTGTCGGAAAGAGGCGTCGCCGCAGCGTAATCAAGATAAATCATGTTCTTATTTTATCACGAGACCACATTTTTGACGGAAGAGTCAAGTAAACAACCGGGAAGATGGCAAATGACGACAAAAGTGCAAACGGCATTAGTAGGTAATCCAGTCCAAGATTAATTAGAGTCAGAACAATCGTAATCGTAACTATGCGTCCGACCGAAAGAAAAACCTCTGCGATTGATTCGATTTCTACCCGATAAGAGTCATCGCGTAGGTGGCGGCTCAGAATATCTTGCAGGCGCGTAATCGTCAACGTGCTATTATAAAAGCTCTCGATGATCGATTGCGTATAGACATAAAACACAATTGCAATAACCGGATTATTCGGAAAAAGGATTGCGCATAATGGCAACAGAACTGCTGGAGGTAGAATTGAAAAAAGAATAGTCTTCTGAAGACGCGCGCGATGGCTAGCTCGCCGATATAGCCACAGCACGACAATAGCAACAGCCGAAGCGGTAGCCGTGAAAATGCCTAAATTCAAATCAGAGCCAGCACTACGATAGACATTGATTTGCGCAACCATTAAATACCCCGCGCTAGAAACGATTATTCCGCGCAAAAGTGATAGGTAGATTATTTTATGCATAGAATCATGTTTTAGCATAAAGCGCATTACATCCATAATCGTGTGTTCTTCGGCTTTTTTAACTTTGCCGTCCTTATTAACAGGATGAAACATCATTGATAACAACAATTGGGAAATCGATATAATTAAGATAACATTCGCCGTACGCACATAGCTCGAATTGCTAATAATGATACCCAGCACTACTGGCATTGCAACTTTTGCGAGTTCTATCCAAGATTGCCCCACGCTCTTGAAGCGAAGCCGGCGATCGTCTGCTATCTCGGTAGTATCGAAGTACATTTTTGGCCGCCAATACAGTACCGATTCTAACGCTGAAAAGACGGCAATTACAAACGGAAAATATGGCGATGCGCTATTGAGGAAAATAACGCCGATAATCTGAAAGATTGAGAATATCATACTCGTACGCCACGCCAGTAGAGTGTGACGACGCGTCAAGCGAAGCAAGACAATCGAAAATATCCCCATTAAAGCGTAGCGAACGATGCAGTAGATCAAAAAGCTGGCCGGCGAATCTTTTAACGAGGCTCGGATCATGAAAGCCATTAAAAATACGTTCATGAATGCAGATTTACTATGCAACAGGATATCAACTGCAATCAGAACGTTTTCATTCGTGCGCATTTTACGCAATTTCTGAAGCATGAGTATATTTTAGCATAAACGCAATAAAACAGCTAATAACGAACTCTACTTGCTGTAGATGTGCGATTTAACTAAGCGCAAGTATGCCTTTGTGGCGTTACGAAAATTTTCTAATTCTTCGCCAGTAACCTTATGGTAATCGTTTTCTCTACCGACCTGTTTGTATACGCCGTTCTCGCGCACTTCGTAACGAATCGTAAGACCATCTTCATACCAGAGCCAAACATTCTTCTTTAGGCAAAAGAACTCGCGCGAATGGCCTTTTTGAACCTCGCCAAAAAGCGTACGCCCGAGCGCTGATTCTGCATTAATTAGGTCGCGCTCGACCGTTTTGCGACGCGCGTCTCGATTCGGATAGGCGACGTCTTTCTTTTTTATGCCTAGAAAATGTTGTTTAATATTGCGTTGCGGCATGCTAATACCTCATCAGAGACAGCACTTAGCTCTTTATAGAGTTTCTTATCTTCATAAGTGGCTTTTGCCGAGTAATGAACTGGCACCAAAGACGAAACCTGAACCGTTTGAACGGGAGTGGTTTGCGCTACGGACACCGTTTGCGGAGATTGTGGGGCTTCCACTGGAGTAGCAACAACAGGGGCGCTAACTTCTGGCGCGATTAGTTGTTTTTTCTGCTCCGCTTCTTCGACGGCGGCCTTAATAACGCTCGAGACAGGAATGTGGAATGTCGAATCGGCATCGTTGTCGTCATACATAATTAAGCCTCCTTAAATTTTAAATAGTTTTTCGGCATTTTTAGTAGTAATATCTGCCACTTTGTCGAAACTAATTTGATAGTATTGCGCTGCCCAATCGGCTATATTCTTTATATAGCCCGGCTTATTTATTGTACCACGAAATGGCTTTGGTGTCAAGAACGGAGCGTCGGTTTCAAGAATAATTCGTTCTAGCGGAGGGTGTGGGATTTTTGCAAAAGTCGACAACCCATTAACTCCGAAATATAATCCCCTTTTCAGGCCTTGCTGAAGATTATCATCGTTATCAGAAAAAGAGTGCAAAACAGAGGTGGGGAGATGGAAATTATCATAAATTGGCCAAAAATCGCTGAAGGCATCTCGCACGTGGAAGCTTACGGGTAGTTTATAATCTTGCGCAATTTGTAGCATATTTTCAAGCAAATATGCTTGCCATTCGCGATTATAGCCGTCAAAGTGATAATCTAGGCCAATTTCGCCGATTGCAACCAATTTAGAGTCATCTAAAGCATTGGCGATAACATTCTTAAGGTCCTGCTCTAGCTTAGCACGATCTCCATCATAATCGTTTGGGTGATAGCCGAAGGTCCACCATACTTCGTCATGCGCCACAGCAAAATCACGTGCCGCTAGTGAATCTTGTGGGTCCGTACCAATTACGATTATTTTATCGACGCCGTTCTGATGCGCATGCTCAATTGCCGCATCTAATGGCGGGTCAAAAAACTGTTTATCATGAATATGACAATGCGTGTCGACAAGCATATTATCCGCGCGGAGGCTCCCCTTCCGGTTCGTCTAGAAGTTTCTTACTCTTAATCTCATATCGGCGACCGTTGACGGGCGAAACGAAGTAATCCTCGCTTAGCAAATTCACGAACATATTTAGGTCTTTATCGTCCATAATAATAATTTTGCCGTCATCATCGGTCATAAGCTCCAGCTGCATTTCGTCTGCGTAATCCAGAAGTTGATCCTGCTTCATCTCACCAATTTCAACCGCCTGAAGCTTCTTTACGAGAGGTTTTTTATCTTCTAGCAAAGCATTCAATGTTAGGCCTTCTGGGAAACTGAGGCTATATGCGTCCTGAAGCTCCTTGGCCTTTTGCTCGGAGATTACCTGCTGTTTATAATCGTATTGGAAGAGCTTTTCAAACTTGGACTGATTAAAGATGACGATATTGCCATCTACGATCGCCGTCTCGTTGCCTTCTGGTACCTTAATGGCAACATCGGCAGTAAGCGGCTCAAAGCTTTCGCCGTTTAGCTCCCAGCTAAGTTTTCCTTTTAGTGCGGAGCTAGCCGCTAAACCCTTGGCAATATAGAAAGTCTTCTGCCCCTCATCGCCAGGGTAGGTGAACTTTGCCACGATACCTTTTATGCGTTTAAATTCGTACTCGTTATCTGTAAAAAACGCTATGTCTTTATATTCGTTCTCGATTAGATGGATTAACGTCTCTGCACGACCGACTTTTTCTAGGTCGATACGATAAATTACCTTGTCTTCCCCATCGGATAACTCATATTCGCGGCATTCTAGCCCCTTGTCGGCTTCTTTGATAACAAACTCTACCGCCTCGAGCATAAACATTGAGCGAATCGTCTGCATCAAAACATCGCTGTAGCGCACCTTATACGGCGTATAGTTCTTGTTGAATAGAAATAATTCTACGGAAATGTTATTTTTAACTTCATCGACGGAGTTTGCCCACTGAAATACGTCAAATTCTGTCTGGCCAGCCGCCTGGCCTTCTTCTGTTTGCTCCATTTAGCCTCCTTATACTTAATTAGTATAGCAAATTATTCTTTTAATGCAGCGTCCAACTGAGGGTCTTCTTCTTTATTGATCTGATCAAAAGTGCGTTCAACTTCTTTGTCTGGCACAATTCCCTCGCCGTTGATGTTTTTGCCTTTGGGCGTATACCATTTCGCTACCGTCACGCGAAGCAGCTCACCGCCAGTGAGTTTTTGAAGCGCCTGCACGCTCCCCTTGCCGTAAGTTTTCTCACCGATTAGTTTAGCGAGGTCATAATCTTGCAGGGCGCCAGCCACAATTTCGGAAGCCGAGGCGGTTGAACCGTTTACGAGCACGATTGTTTTTGTGTTTTTTAGAATGGCGCTCCCACCTTTTGCATAGACTTTTTCGTTATATAATCCGCTTTGCGATTTTTGCTCAACAATTAGCTTGCCAGACTCAACCCACAATGAGGCAACTTCCTGAGCGGCCGTGACATACCCACCACCATTTCCACGAAGGTCAATGATGACTTTTTTAACTTTTTTATCAATAGCTTCCTGCGCCTTTTCGCGAGCTAATTTTCCAGTGTCGCTGTCGAAACGAGTAATCGTGATGATAGCCGCATTGCCTTTATAGTCTGAATATACACTGACGTTATTAATGATTTCTCGAACTAAATCAAAGCTGACTTCTTTATTGTCGCGCATGACGGTCAATTTGACTTTTGTACCCGCTTCGCCACGAAGTTTTTTCGCTACATCTTCTACACCTAAACCGCTAATATCTTCGTCGTCTGCTTTGTAGATGATATCTCCCGCGAGAACCCCCGCCTTGCGAGCTGGGTTATCTGGCGTAGTGCGAAGAACTTTTACTAAGCCATCACGCTCACCGATCTCTACGCCAATGCCAGCACCAACATCACCCTCGAGTTCCTTATCGAATTCTTCGGCCTCTTTGGCGTTCATGTAATATGTATATTTGTCACCGGCGGCATTGACGAGGCCTCGCTTTGCCTCCTCGATAACTTTTTTCCGATCGAGCGAACCGTCAAAACTAGAAGAAAGCTCGCCGTAGACATCGTTAAGCTCATCAAAGCTAATACTAGTGGCAGCCCGATTGCCCAATGCGGTATTTATATTATTGCTAATTTTATCGAAATTAATCCCGACTATGACGCCAATCGCCATCGTAACGGCGGCGACAATTACGGTCGTAGTAAGATTTACTTTCTTTTCGGGTTTGGACGGCGCATTGTAGATAGAACGCGTCGGATTATTAGATTCTTTCGCAGTTGTTTTAGCCATAAGGATATTTTATCACAGTATGGCACTAATGGTTTGGAGCTGAACGGCTATTTGAAGTAGATATATACGTAAGCGCCTTGATCGACCCATTGCTCAGAATAATCACCTGGAAGCCAGTTAGTTGCTTCGTTGGCGTAATTGTATTGAGAGATATAAACTCGCCCACCGCTTACGGCTTCCACCCAAACAGCATGCCCATAAGGGCCACTTTGAGAAATACCAACCGTGCGCGCCCTTGGCACACTGCTAACCGTATATCCCGCCGCACGAGCATTAGCTGGCCACTGCGATGCATTCCCGCGACCGCCCCAATATGGCATGTAGCCATAATTCTGGAACACCTTCCAAGCCGCGTAGCTAACACATTCGCAAATATACATACCCCATTGATCAGAGTATTGAGTTCCGTTTAGGCTGGCGGCTGGACATTGGCCGCTATACGGATAGCCGCCCTTTCTAGGGTCGCCAGCAGTTACGCCCGACACATTGTTTTGACGAGCTAATTCCTGCAAAATTGATTGCTGTTGCTCTTCAAGAGCTTTGCGCTCTTTGGCAGCCTCGCTTTTTAGGCTATTATACTTACTCTCACTGCTGCGCGTTTGCGCTAATAGTTCCTGCTGTTGCTGTTCGGACGCAGCAAGCTGCTCTTTTTGCGCATCAAGATCGGCAAGGATTTGTTCGGCGCGCTTTTTCTTCTGAACCAAGCTCTCTTTTAGAGCCTTATTTTCTTCTACAATTTGGCCCAAAGTGTCAGAAACACTGCTGAGATGCGCTTCCTCGTCGACGAATGACGAGAAACTTTCAGATGAAGCAATGCGCTCTATCGTAGAAACACCATCGTTGTAATAGTATTGCGCTATGACGTAGCCGATTAATTCATAGTTGTCATTAATACGTTTTTGAACCGCCTCAATCTCTAAGACGATTTGATCATGCTCAGCCTGTTTGAGTTCTATTTGTTTCTTGAGCTTCGCTTGTTCGTTTTGCAAAACGGCAATCTGCCTAGAGATAGAGTCTGCTTGCTTAGCCAATTCTTTTGCCTGTTTTTCGTAAGAATTAATCTGGTCATTAAGCTCTGTGATTTTTGAGTTTACGGCGTTTAGGTCTTCTCTCAAGGTAGCGGAAGCCGGAAGTGAGGTAAAACTAGTAACAAGAATCGCCGCAGCGACTGCCATATAGGAAATGTTGCGCCAGATTTTCATGGTGTGAATTATAGCATAAGCGAAAAGGCTTGGCAAGTACCAAGCCTCAGCATCAAGCCGATTTACTTTCCTGCCCGCGATTTGACGTATAGGTGAAATTGCTGCGAAGAGTAATCGTCTGACATATCTTATCATTCATAGCGCTCCTCATGGCCGCTTTTTCCTTTTCGTCGGATTTTGCACGCTCATAGGCGGCATCTAATGCTCTCGTAAAATAGGCCGCCATGGACGCAGCCATCTTTTTGGCTACTTCCAGTTCGTTTTTGTCCATATGTTTAGTTTCTTCTGGCTTCAAATTATCAAGCATGTAATATAAGTCATTAGCCTGACCAGCGCATTCAAGTAGCGTGCACCATTTTGCCTGCAATGCTGCCCTCATATATTCACTAGAAGCGCGCTTATAGGTGTCGTCGCCATACTTCTCTCTAAACTTCTTGTCCGGCATGCCGTTAGCAATTGTATTTGCGATATCTGGCGAATATCCAACAACAAACCTAGGCATTACAGGGATCCTGCCTTTAGGATATTGCGGATCCAAAGGATTATTCTTGTCTTCAAAATATTTAGCAGACGCAAAACCAGGAATTTTTAAGCCATATTTATCTTTCAGTGCCAATCTTCTCGTTCTGGTTACTTTATTACCATGATTATCCTCTTCTATAGCCGCTCTACCAAACTCGGAGACGCCACTTGACACATTTGCCTTTTTCCCATACGTGTGTATCCAACTAAATTTTTTTCGATTTTTTCAAAGTCAGTGTTATAAGTTAAATCTATCGCAAAAGGGACAAGTTCATGATCTGTATCTACATTCTTAATAAAAGCGATTGCGTCAATGTGGCCAAAAACATCGTCTACCTCGGAGGTCGGAAACGTAGTCAGGGCTAGATAATCCGGATCTTCACCATAAGAATCATCTTCAGAAAACCAGTCATCAGATTCTACTGCATCCGTAAAGGTTTTTTCCAGAATTTTCGAATCAGACCGCTCGCCAGTATCCACGTACTCTGGCTTATTCTTTTCTATTTTTAATAATTCCAGATCAGCGCGAACATCATCTCCCCCGTAAGTCTCCCCAAAATTGCGCGGATCGGGCGTTAGTATCTTTAGAGTTCTTTCTATGCGTTCGAATTTTGTGGGCCACTCGGACATGGATGTTCAGTACCTCCAAATAAATAGTTACTACCCGCAATTATATCATAAAAAATCGCCTCCAAGCGGAGGCGAGTAATAAGTTACCTAGGCGGGAAGAACTCTTCCCCAATCCACCGCAAAACTCCGATAATATTCCTATCGGAATAATTGTGGTTCATGGTTGCTACATCGATGTTGACAATTCCGTTAGCGAAAAGATTTTCATCTGTGCTGACAAACAGCAAATTGCGGGACCTTTCCTGCACCATGCTGACGAGATTCCTCCACTCCTCTGCCAGACAAAAAGATCTGAACTTTGCAGCAGAGTAACGCACCGAAATAGTTGTCGGGCGCTCACCTCTGACGACAGCATCAGATTGGAACATGATATTACGCTTTGATCCATCCTTCGGACTATTCCAGTCGTTGATGAAATCAAGCACCGACTGCGCTGACTGCGCCATTTTTCTCACCCCCCTTCTTTATGTACTTCTTTAAAAAGATACTTTAATTATAGCACAAATCTCGTTTACTGTCAACTGGCAAAAGCCCCCACTGCCGTGCGGAGGGCATATAATCGCTCCGTTGTGGAGACTGAGACTACGGATGTAGGCGTCTTTATCTCTGTTTTAGGTATTTTCTAGTGGCAAGTAGCGACGAAATAACGCCAATCAATATGCCCACTATCAATAAGGCCGCCCCTACTAAGTACCAATACTGAGTCATATTAGCATAGGTAGAATCGAGCATTCCTTCAAAATACGGGCGCAAGAAATAGACACTGATATAAATAGCAGCACACGATACGATAGCGGCAATTATGCCATAAATACTCGCCTCGACCACAAACGGCCCTACGATAAACCAACGGCTTGCACCCACCAGCTTCATCATGTAGATTTCTTCTTTGCGGTTAAAGATAGCCATTCGAATTGTATTAAAGACGACTAAGATAGCAATGATTGCAAAAACGCCAGCTGCCGCAAGCCCGACAATTTGAATTTCGTTCATTATCTTAGCAATATTATCGATAGTTGCGCGGTGGCTAGAAGCAAAGCTCGGCTTCTTGGTTTCGTCGAGGAGATTTTGAATTGCGTCATCCCTATTAACGAAATCTTCTAGCTCGCCCGTATTGTCTAGGCTCTCCATCTTGACGTTTAGTGTCCAAGAGATCTTATTCGGTGCTTCGCGCATCGTACGAATTAAATCTTGGTCGGTAATATTAAACTCGGAAATAATTTTTTCATTAGTTCGCCTATTGGCTTCCTCCGGAGAGAGAACTTTAACTTCCGCAACGCTATCGAGCGCCTTGATTTTCTTGACGATTTCATCGATTTGGTCTTGAGTAGCGCCTTGCTTGAAATAAATTGAGATATCAATCTGGTGCTCGACTTGACGAATCGCCGTGCGCATCGCATCGGCGGCAATAAGAGTAGCCGACAACACGACCAATGTGACGACCATAATCGCTATGGCAGCAACGCTTAGCCAAGTATTGCGAATAAAGCTCTTGGCGCCATATTTAATCACGCGATGATTTGTGCGCAAATGATGTTTACGAGTCTTCGTAATGCGGTTAAGGCGTTCCTTGCTTACCGCAGCGGTCTTTTTGAGCTCTTCTTTTTCTTCTTGTGTTTTTTTCTTTGTCATTATTGAATAAATTTCCTTCTTGGCATTGCAGCGTTAGTCTGTCTAGTAGTGTGAGTATGCGCTTGTGCGGTAGATACTGGGCGAGAATTAGTGGCACGGCGTATTTCTTCTGCGGTCGGGGCGACACGTCGAGTAGCAGCCAACGGACGCTTGACGATGCGCGTACGCACGGCATCGAGGTCGTAATGACCATCATTCTTTTGATCGCCAATCATCTTGCCATTTCGAATCGTAATCACGCGCTTACGTAACTGATTAACGATTTGCTCATCATGCGTAGTAATAAGAATCGTTGTACCGAAATTATTAATCTCCTCAAGGAGCCGGACAATTCCCCAAGATGTTTCTGGGTCGAGGTTGCCCGTAGGCTCATCGGCAATCAGAATTTTTGGTTGACGCGCCATTGAACGCGCAATTGCTACGCGCTGACGCTCACCGCCGGATAGTTCGGACGGGAATTTATGTCCTTTATCTGCAAGACCAACTAATTCAAGAACTTTTGGCACGGTTCGACGAATTTCGGCATTCGAAACACCTACGATTTCAAGAGCGAATGCAACATTTTCATAAACCGTACGGTTCGGCAATAGTTTAAAATCCTGAAATACTACACCAAGACGACGTCGAAGATGTGGAATATGGCGCTTTTTTAGATAATCGTAATCTATGCCACCAACCATGATTTTGCCAGAAGTTGGCTTTTCTTCGCGCGTAAGCATTTTGATTATCGTCGATTTCCCCGCACCGGACTTACCTACCAAAAAGACAAATTCCTTTGGTTCTATCGACAAAGAAACGTGGTCTAGAGCAGGCTCTTTATCGCCTGGATAATACTTGACAACGTCATCGAGTAATATCATGTCTCTATCGTAGCATAAGCGCTATTAATTGTCCAAAAATGCTTCGATAAAATTGTCGATTTTACCATCAAGTACAGCATCAGCGTCGTTTTCCTCGTACTTTGTGCGCGTATCTTTGACAAGCTTATACGGGTGGAGAACATAATTTCGAATTTGCTGTCCCCAACTCGCCGATTCGCCAGCGCGCAGCTTGTCGACGGATTCGGCATTCTGATCCTGCATCATCTGCTGCAACTTACCGCGAAGAATCTCCATGGCTTTTTCCTTGTTCTGCAACTGACTACGTTCATTCTGAATTGCGACCACAGTATTGGTTGGAATATGCGTAATGCGCACTGCGGAATTAGTTGTATTAACTGATTGACCACCATGTCCGCCCGAGTGATAAACATCGATGCGCAGGTCTTTGGGGTCGATTTGCACCTCAGAATCGTCTCTTATAACTGGCAGCACTTCCACGAGCGCAAAAGATGTCTGGCGAAGATGGTCGGCATTGAACGGACTAAGGCGAACTAGCCGATGTGTGCCATGTTCAGATTTTAGCCTGCCATACATATTCGGGCCAGATAGCTCCATTACGCAAGTCTTAATCCCAGCTTCCTCCCCGGCAATGCGGTCGAGAATCTGGACTTTAATATTATTGCGCTCCGCCCAACGAAGATACATACGCTCAAGCATACTAGACCAGTCCATCGCCTCGGTACCGCCCGCACCAGCCGTAATGCGCAAAATTGCGTCATTATGATCATACTTGCCAGTGAAGCGTAGTGCTTGACGTAGCTTGGCGAGGTTTTCTTCCATAGCGTCAAGCTGTCCCGCAAACTCTTCTGCCAGAGAATCATCGCCGAGCGACATTAAATCTGAAATATCTTTAATTTGCGTCTTTAACAGTTGCCATGGGTCTAGCTCATCATGGAGATTAGACAGCTGAGTAGTTTTTTCACGAGCGTTATCTGGGTTGTTCCAAATTTCTGGAACCGCCACCTCTTCCTCTATCTTTTGCATATCGGAGAGCTTCTGGTCGATGTTGAGTTTTTGCCAAGTTGCTTCAAACTCTGCCGTAAGAGCGTCTAGTCGTTTCTGAAGGTCAAACATGTAATTAATTATAACTTAATCCATAGTCTTGATTTAGTTTTTCTTATTCGGGCACCTCGAAAAGGGGCAATTTATTAATATCATAATCGGCAATTTTGGTGCGCCGAAGTTCTGTCGTATATGCATCGCAGCCGAGTGCTTTACCAATATCTTCAGCAAGAGTACGAATATAGGTCCCACTCCCCACATGGGTGCGTATTTTTAAGAATGGCGGTGCGTAATCTATGATGTCGATAGAATATATTTGGACTTTTCGGGTCGGAATTTCAACTTCCTTTCCCGCCCGCGCGAGCTTGTAGGCGCGCTGGCCGTTGACCTTGATAGCAGAAAAAATCGGCGGTCTTTGCTCGATTTCTCCTACAAATTGCACGAGCGTCTTCTCAATTTGTGCACGCGAAATATTAATCCTGTCGTCAGTGATAGTTATCTCACCCTCCGGATCGCCAGTACTAGACTTTGCGCCAAGACGGATAGTTGCTTCATATTCTTTATCAAGCTTCGTAAGTTCGGGGGCTTTTTTCGTAGCCTTGCCGGCCAATAGTATTAATAGCCCCGTCGCAAATGGATCAAGCGTGCCGGTATGACCAACTTTCACCTTATGACCCATTCGCTCAGATAGTATTCGGCGCACGCGCGCAACGGCACCAAAGCTACTCATGCCGGACGGCTTATCGACAAATATAATCTGTTCCATAGCTATATTATATCAACAGATGTTTGTTATACTAAGATTATGGAAAGAGAGCCAAACCACCCCGAAAAACAAAGAGCTAAATGGGAGGAAATTACGAGGGGACCTAGCATAACTGAGACATCTAGCGGACTAGACAAAGTCGGAATCCCCGTTCAAATGGCAGAACAGATCGACATTGTGGATAGTTCCGAGAAAGAAGAAGAACCGACTCCGCCAGAATGGGTACGCAGTGTTTTGGACAGCTATAAACATCAGCAGACAGTCGAAGAGCCGGGTCTGGCTGAAGAATAGACTACAAGCATTGGGACAATAAGATTGGAAAAGGGCCTCATAAACAAAAATATGGCCGCCCCCTAACGGGACGGCCAATTCTTTTTTACAGATTGATTATTTATATTTAGCCAAGAAGGTCGAGAGATCTGAGTCGCTATTAATATCATCTAAGCGATCATAGACTACACCTTCGCGCACATAGACAAGGACAGGAGAATCCTCTTTGCCAATAGTTACATTGCGGGCCGTTATCTCCGCATTGCCAGCGCCTTCGGTAATATGTTCGTAGTGGTAAATATCGGATATTTCAGCCGACGCCGCGACGTTTGCTAGACGGGCGCCAAAATCCATGCAACTACTACATCCCTCATCTGATGCAAAAATGAAGCCGGTTTTTCCAGAAGTGAAAAAATCCACCACAGCCTCGCCGCCAACTAGGGTAATGCCGTTGACGTCTTTTTCTTTATTTTCGAGAGCCTCTTTAAATGTGCCAGAAACATCAAGTGGCGTTTTAGTTTCAAGCTTAAACGAACGCACGAAGGCTACCGAGAACACTAGTGTTACTAGCACTGCAGTCAAAATACTTACGAGAACGCAAATCGGCAGAATGCTACAAAACTGACCGTACTGTTCCGACTTGTTTTTATCTTTCTTATTCATTGCGCATAATTCTCCTATATTGCTTATGTTAAATTATACCACAACTAAAAATACCGCCATATGGCGGCATTTTTTTAAGATTAGACTTTGTTTATAACTGGTATTACGATTGGCGTATGGCCGGTGGCATCAAAGAGGATATGCGTTACGTCTTCTTTGATTTCTTCCTTCATAGTCTTAATATCATCATCGGACGCAATGCTGCGGTCGGTCTTTGCGCGAAGATAATGTCGAATCTTGCCGATTAACTCTTCTGAATTGTCTAAGTAAATAAACGCGCGCGAAACGATATCTGGGGTCTTAATGAGACGTCCAGTCTTTTTACTGAGCGTAAGAATAACCACGAAGATGCCCTCGCGAGAAATATGAATACGATCTTTTACGACAGCTTCGTTGACCTGGCGATCGGCGTCATCGTAAAGCTTATTACCGACATGAATGCGACCATTTTTATGAATCGTCCGATCCGGCATCAATTCAACAATATCGCCATCGTCCGCCACAATAATGTTGTCTTTCGGAATACCTACAACATTCTCAGCCATCTCGGCATTATGCTGCAACATGTAAAACTCGCCATGATAAGGCATATAATTCTTCGGCTGCATATCGGTGACGAATTTAACGTGATCCTCATAGTAGGCATGGCCAGATAGATGCAATGGGCCAATATTCGTCAAATGGGTTTTACCATTCTGAATTACTTGCGCCCCTTCACGCAAGAGGCCACCAACAGTAGACACAACCTTCGGCTCGTTGCCTGGAATTGGATTAGAACTGAAAACAATTGTATCGGTAGCCTTAATCTTAATATAGCGATGCGAACCAGAGACCATGCGGTTTAGAACTGCATTCATTTCGC
>JAEETK010000071.1 GCA_016290315.1 Candidatus Saccharimonadota bacterium
ACGAGTCATATACTTTGTTTAATACCACTTAAATAAAGGAGACCCGTCCTATGAGTTATTCTACCAACCCTAGCCTAGAAAAAGCGAGAGGAAAAGCAATGAAATTGCTTTTCATAGATGAATTATCCGTTCAAATAGTTGCGGATAGATTTGGTGTGAGCCGTACAACTATCTGGAGATGGAAACGTAAATGGTTAGCTCTAAACTCTCATATTGCATTGGAAAACCAAGTAAGGCAAAAAGATAACCCCATATCTAGCTTCCGCCTCTCCGCCTGTTCTTGGCGGATACCAACTATCTCTTCGGCTCCACGCACGCATCCGAATGAACTGCCGGATTATCTTATACAGATAGTCCTAGATGCACGAGATAGGCTCAGACGTTGCGCAGAAGCCGTCTGGTTCTACTTGCGCGAGAATCTAGGCATTGAGATTAGTTTGTCCAGCGTGCGGCGTATCCTGAAGCGTCATGGACGCCTAGATTCTCGCAGAAAGAAACGTAACCGCCAGTACAAAGGATTACCTAGGCCTAACATACTAGCACCAGGAGATCTTGTGGAGACAGATACGATCCATCTCTACAACCCCGTCTCGAAGAAGAAACGCTATCTCTATACAACCATAGACCTATACACGCGTATGGCTTATGCGAAAGTATATGACGAACTCCGGCCCGGACTTTCTGTACAAACCATTCTCGAGGCACAAGCAAAGCTTGGCTTCAAGTTTAAAACCGTTCAAGCAGACAACGGACCAGAGTTCGGCAAACACTTCGCTGAGAGACTGCAGGCTAAAGGCATAGTAATCCGCCATACTAGGCTACACCGTCCTAATGACAACGCCCATATTGAACGTTTTAACCGCACCATTCAGGAAGAGTGCGCTGGTTCATACTATTTAGAAAGCGAATCGTTAGATGCGCTCAATATGCGCATCTCCAATTACCTTGACTATTACAACAATAACCGCATACACTTAGGCTTAAGGTTTATGACTCCGTCGCAAATGTTGCAAAGGTGCTGAGTTAATACGCCTCCACGTAGAAGGTTCTCTACCTTTGCAACATTGAGATAGGAGTTTTAAACTCTATTCCCATATGATGGCGTCTAAAATTGTAGTAGTCAAGATAGTTGCGCAATTTGGCATTTATGGTCTCATTTGTATGTTTGTAGCTCATGTGCTCGCCAATACATTCTTGCCTTAAAGTACGGTTAAATCTCTCAATATGCGCGTTGTCGTTTGGTTGACGAACTCTCGTGTGTCTATGTTTAATATTGTTTTGCTTTAGTCTCTCTGAGAAATACGATGTAAATTCCAAACCGTTGTCGCTCTGTACTGTCTCAAACTTAAAGCCGAATGCGCGCTGAGCATTAAGAACTGCTTTGGCCGCTAAGCCTGGCGCAATCTTTTCTTCGCATTCGGCGTAGCTTAGTCTCGAGTAGAGGTCGATGACCGTCGTAATATATCTGCGTTTTCTGGTTAACTGATCCACGTAATGTACCGTATCGACCTCTACGAGAGCTCCAGGACGGTCTGCTAGCGGTCTTTCTGTATGCGGACGCTTCTTCTTCCATTTGGACCATTTATTGAGGCGGTGAGTACGGTTAAGCACTCGCTTAACCGTACTCGAACTAACTTTTATACCTTCTAAAGACAGCTCATAGCTAATTACCTCTGCGCATCGTTTGTATTTATCTCTAATCTCCAAAATTCTACGAACTACATCTTCGCTCAGTCTCTGAGGATGCGTATGGGGAGCGGAAGATTTAGCTGGAATTTTCCAGCAAAAATCTTCCGCATGCATAACTTTTATGCGGCTAGGGCGGCCATAATTAACGGTTTCGACGTCGGCATTTATCTTATGCCACCGCTTAATCCAGCGCCAAAGAGTTGTCCTATGAATGCCATAGCGCTTAGCGACCGTGTAGATGTTTTCCTTGCCACAGACGACGGATTTGACTGCTAAACCACGCGCTATGGCTTCTTTGTCTTTAAGAGTTTTCGATTTATTGATACAATTCTTCAAAGATAGGCCTTTCCTTTATTTGTGATTATTTAAAGTTTAAGTGCCTATCTTTTTTGTTTCAATGATTTTATGTTGCAAAGGTGCTGAACCAATACGTAACTCTTGACAAAATCAACAAAATTTGATATAATAGACTCATGGTTCTGTAAA
>JAEETK010000029.1 GCA_016290315.1 Candidatus Saccharimonadota bacterium
ACGCCGTCACGGCCGAAGCCGCTCCGACACCTTGTAGGCACTGAGTTTCAGGATCTATTTCACTCCCCTCCCGGGGTTCTTTTCACCTTTCCATCACTGTACTAGTTCGCTATCGATCATTTGCAATATTTAGTCTTGGCAGGTGGTCCTGCCGGATTCAAACAGGGTTTCTCGTGCCCCGTCCTACTTGTGAAAATACATATAAGTTCAAATAGTTGTTTTCGCATACTGGGCTTTCACCATCTTTGGCGCGCCATTCAAACGCTTCCGCTAACAACTACGAATCTTATCCACTCAGTTAACGCTGTTGGTTTTTATGCCGAACGGTCAAGCAAGCTTAACTGCTCAGCATAAAAATTGTATAAACACGCAACACCCCTTATAACTCTGGGCGTTAACCCGTAAGGTTATCTTGAGGTTTAGACTATTCCAATTTCGCTCGCCACTACTTTCGGAATCATTGGTTATTTTCTTTTCCTCAACCTACTAAGATGATTCAGTTCGGCTGGTTCCCGTCTCATTAGCCTATGTGTTCAGCTAACGGCAATATGGCATGACCCATATTAGGTTTCCCCATTCGGAAATCTCCGGATTAAAGCTTGTTCTCAGCTACCCGAAGCTTATCGCAGAGTTCTACGTCCTTCATCGGTTGCAAATGTCAAGGCATCCACTATCAGTGCCCTTATGTACCTTTTTATGCATTGACTTAACTAGTAATTGATCTTCAAATACTAGGCCGTCAATTAAATTTCTTTCGTTGTCATGTTCAAATTGTTAAAAGATAAATTCGGCGCAAAGAAATATAGTGTAATTTTCCTCGCAATTTATCAGACTAATTTCAGAGGTTCAGAAACGAACTTGAACAAAAACTGTCCTTATATTAGCGCATATTTTCGACTAATGCAAGGGTTTTTTTGAAGATTTTTTAAATAATCTGCTAATCAGAGTGACTTGCTAGTTATCACTGATAAAATGCGATTAGTTATTGAGGATAAAGAGCAGGATATCTACCACTACTAAAAAAGTCATAATTGTGGCGGCGACAGATAAAAGCCGATTGAGCAACGATATGGTTTTTCCTTTAATCCGAACACATTCGTCTTTTTGAATCACTGCAAAACCTACGACTACGACAATAATAAATACACATACTGCTAGCATAAAACTAAAAGGGAAAGTATATAATCTCACACCGAGCAGCTGCAATGGAATTGCGGCGGCAAAAAATATCGCAAAGAGATGCAAAAGCAAAAGGGACGGATACCCGGCCAGCATATTATATGTTTCCCCATTTACAAACGAGGTGTTTAGGCGCTTTATTACGCGCCCGTCAATAAATAAGAGAGTGGGCACTAAGAGGACAACCATTACTATGGCTACAATGACAGGTAAACGCCACGATGGATTGGCCATCTGTCCATTTTCGAACATCAGAATAGTTGGTAACCAAATGGAACCTTCGATGACGGCATATATAACCGCAAACTTGCCTAGTATCGATTCCCATCTGTCGCATTGCGAGTGATGTTTTGGCGGCGAGTAGTCTGCGGAAGTTGCCTTTTTATTATCGCCCCCATTGGCGCCGTGTTTATTTATACTATTTCGCATACATTTATCATATTGCGTTTTTCTTCAGGAAGTCAAAAATGGCAGATTGGTCAGAGGCGATTAGCTTCAGGCGCGCGTCGATTTCTGAATATGCAACCAAAATGTCGCGGTTTAATATCTTTTCGTTCACATGCGCATCGAAGAACTTCTTAAATTTCTCCGCTTCCTCTTTCTTGCGAATATAGGTCGCCGAAAAGCGCGGATATTCTGGAATCGTTTTATCTCCCTCTTCCTCGTAAATCCAATCCCATTTTTGATACATCCATTCAAGCGCATCATTCTTTACGACATAATTGCGCATTAGACGAAGGAAGAACGAGAGACGATCTTGCGTGCGAATGGTCCCATCGCTAAGGTGTTCGAATAGACCGAGAGCTGTCTTGCGGTCTTTAGTTGTCGTAATAGCATCGACTAAATCATGCTTGAGGACAGCATCTGAAGTTTGTTTATATAATTCGAAATATTGATTACATAGTTTATGATTGCGCCTAACTAGCGTCGCCCCAACAACCCAACGTAAATTAGCGTCAACTTTGTCTATTTCCACGTTGGCGTAAGCATCTTGAACTGCATTTAGATACTCCTCATCTTCCGCATATAGCAACATCCACATGACAGTGGCGCGAAGTTCAGTATCATCATAATCGTCTTCCGGACGCGATGCGACGCCTAGGCGTTGGTAATTTGAAAAAGCCAAATCGCGCACAAAACGCTTAAATCTACGCTTTTCTTCAGTTTTTGGATCAAAGAACACCTTTAGGTCCGAAACGATTGCGGATATTAGATCCCACAAACAAGAATCCGTCTCTTCTGAAAATGCACGAATTAAGGGCAGTAGCGACACGCTTTCTACATAATCGGTTTTTGCTAGTAGTCGACGATCGATTAATAATCGCAATTTCTGCTCTTGCGACAGATCAGAAACGTGGCGCAACTTTTCATCAAGCTCTTCGTCGCTCAGCTTGATAATGTAATGGCCAGACAAATCGTCGGACTGATTCATGATTGGATATTGAGTTTCATCGGTCTCGCCGGTAATTAGGAAGCGACTCTGAATATCGCCATTAATGACCGGGAAACCAGACTGAGTTAGCCAAGGCGTCATGAATTCACGCACGTCAAAGTCGGCATGTGGCGTTAAAGCGTCCCATAAATCATCCGCGGTCGTATTTTCATATTTATGTATGGCAAAATAATCCTTCAGACCAGCGAAGAAGTTGCTCTCACCCATTGCGCGCATCAACATCAATAGCAGATGTGAGCCTTTCCCGTAAACAATTGCGCTGTCAAATAAATTCGAAATATCCTCAACGTTATTAACTTCGACTTTTACTGGCTGGACGCCCGGTAGGCTGTCGCGCTGCAATGATTGTTGTATGGCAGTCAGATAAAAGTCCTCCCACGCGCGTAGCTCGGGTCTAATTTTATCTGTAGAGTAGACTTCCATCATATTCGCAAATGATTCATTTAGCCACAAATCATCCCACCATTCCATCGTAACCAAGTCGCCAAACCACATATGCGACAACTCATGCGCGACCACGATTGCAACATATTGTTTAACGTCTTGCGAGGAGTCATCGTTGCAAAGTAGACATATTTCACGAAAAGTGACTAGTCCCCAGTTCTCCATCGCCCCCGATTCAAAATCCGGCAATGCTAGCAAATCCATCTTTGGCAACGGAAATGGCGTGTCGAAGCAATCATCGTAAAAGTCCAGTACGTCGGCGGCAAACTTCCCCGCATATTCTAGATCGGTCGCTTGTTGGTGGATGCCGGCATAGGTAGTTATTTTCACGCCGTGTTGAGACGTAGTTTCATAGCTGCAAAAATGACCGAGCGCAAAAGCTACTAAATAAGTAGACATTTTTGGGGTTTCAGCAAATTCGACGACTTTCTGATTGCTATCGATGCTCTGTTGCTCGATTGGCATATTTGAAAGAATAATGTCAGTTTTGTCGTCGGATGAGATTCTTAGAGAAAAGGTTGCCTTAGCTGCAGGTTCGTCGATGCATGGAAAACACTGTCGAGCATAATGAGATTCAAATTGCGTTGCAACAATTTTCTCGGTTTTGCCCTCCGCCTCATAGGTCGATAAATATACGCCCTCCATATTTGCGGTGATTGGCGCAGTATATTTGATAATTATTTCGTGATTACCTGGTGCAATATTATGAATATGTAGTGTGTCGTCTAAATATAGATAATCTTCGATCGATATGCTATCGACCGTAACGCTTTTTATTTCGAGATTTACGGCATGCAGCTTAATACTGTCAGCTATCGCATCACCATAGATGGTGGTAGTAGCAGTAATGATAGTTTTTTCAGCATTTATATGTAGGTCCAAATCATAGTGCGATGGGACAAAATAATTAATAAATCTCTCCATATATCTAGTGTAACAAAAAAGAGCCTCTTTTGAGGCTCTCATTGAAACGATATCCTATTCAGCTTCTTCGTTTAAGAACTTTTGCGCGCGATATATCATTTGAGCAGTTTCGTCTGTAAAAACAATATAAATAGGCTTAGAATCAGCGGTGGATATTAGCGCATGACGACCAGTAAACTCTGGCGCTAGATTCTTGTCTTCGTCTAGGCGAAAACCGAGATATCCCAACTTCTGCGTAACAAAACGACGAATTTCATCTGAGCGTTCGCCGATAGTACCAGCAAAGACTAATGCGTCAATGCCGCCAAGCGTGGCAGCCATTTGGCCAATATAGCTTTGAATTCGATATACAAATATGGAATGCGCAAGACTAGCACGCAAATCGCCTTCGTCACGAGCTTGAATGACCTCACGCATATCGTCAGAAATGCCAGATAAGCCCAGTAATCCACACTTTTTGTTGAGATATAGTAAGAATTCTTCGTCGGAGGTGATTTTCAATGCTTTCTTTAGGCCAAGCACCGCAGCTGCGTCAATCGTACCAACGCGCGTACTCATGGCTAGACCTTCTAGTGGCGTATATCCCATTGAGTTATCCATTGCCTTACCGTTAAGAATGGCCGAAACACTAGAACCGGAGCCTAAGTGTGAGACGACAAGCTTCTCAGGAAGAATGCCCTGGTCTTTCATGTAGCGAGAGATAAAAGCATAGCTGAGGCCATGATAGCCATAGCGCTTAATTTCATACTTATCTGCTAGCTCGGTATCAAAGCTGTAGTATTTGTAAGTATCTGGCTTGTCCCAGTGGAAAGCCGAATCGGAAACTGCGATGATTTTCACGCCTTTGAAACACTCACGGATTCCGCGAATTTCGTTTGCGGTAGTTGGCACATGAACTGGGTTGCGTTTTTTAGCTTCTTTGAGTTGCTTCATAAACTCCGCATCAACCACGCGGTCTTCCGTAAAATAATCGCCTGGAGCGGCTATGCGTACGACGACTGCAGCCAATTTGTGCTGACCAGTAACATACTGCTCGTCGCTAAGAATTTTTGGCAAAATCGTAATGGCATCGTTTAGATTGTCGATATCTGGTTTAATCTTTTTCTTACCATCATCTACATCCTTAATTGTGCAGACAACTTTTTTGCCTTCAAATTCGAAATGAAACTGCGCCATGAGTTCTTCGCCGTCATAAAGGGCGTACTTGCGGCTGGCGCTACCCGGATTAGTAATAAGAATCAGTTTGCTCATAGGGACATTATATCATCCTATCTCGGTTGTTACAGATAGATTAATGACCCGTCCTATTCGTCGACGCCAAACTGGCTAGCATATCGAGCATTATCAAGCACAATGTCCTGATATTTGCGCATAAAGCCATAACGCCCAGAGCGCTCGAGAATGCTTGCGGCAATATCATAACGCGAGCAACGATTGCGCGCTAATTCATCCAGAGGGGAGGTGGTTGAACCTTGATCCTCGTACCCGTGAATATCGAGACGATACGGGCTAGCATAATGCGAGAATATACCAAAAGCAGTTTCTGGATAGCCGTGAAAGTTTACAACGATTGGTTTATCTGGCGTGAAATAATCATTAAAGTCATTTGGTTTGAGTTTGTTTTCGGTAGTGCCAATCGCACCATAAGATAGAGCCGCTACCCCTACAAAGCGGATGCGCAAATCAGGGGCGTCTTTTTTGGCAAGCTTTATGCCCTCGAGGGCTTCGGCTGTCGGAATGTCACCAATGCCACAAACGATAATGTCCGGGTTATTATCAGAAGCAAACTGGAAGACCGATGCGCCGCCATTCGTGAGCTGAAAACGAGCGTGGTTAATATCAATCCAACGCGGCTCTTCTATCTTGTTAAATGTTGTGAGATTTACAACATCTTTTGTACGCGTCATGAATTCCCAAGCCGCAGCTGCTGCAACGTCGTCAATTGGGAATAAGCAGTTTGCTTCATTGCTTGGTTTGCTCAACAAGCTAGAGATGAGGGCTGGATTTTGATGCGTATAGCCGTTATGATCCTGACGTTGCCAGCATGAAGTCGAAAGAATATTTAACGCGTGGCAGCGCGGACGCCAAGAAGCCTCTTTGGTTTGCTTGAGAAATTTTAGATGTTGATCTAATTGAGATGAAATTATCGGAAGGAACGCTTCATACGAAGTCATACAGCCACGACCGCCACTAAGAATGTGGCCCGCCAACGTAGCAAATAGCACATTCTCGGATAACATCTCGATAGCTCGGCCACTCTGAGAGAGATGAACATCCCATGGCTCAATTGAACGCACCCAAGCACGATCGGTAGCTTCATAAACTTCGCTAAGCCGGTTTGACGTGGTTTCATCTGGCGAGAAAAAGTAGAAATCTTCATGCTTCTCCATCTCGGCACGAAGACATTCGCCAAAGACTTTTGCAATAGAGTATTTTTCCGCCCCCGGCTCTTTAACGCTCTGTGGTAAATTCATCGTACAACTCCTTAAAATTATAAGACTCGAGCCAGCTCTGCAACATCTGAAGTTGCGCGCGATCCGTTTTTGCGAGCGGTAGGGGAACTTGATGCGAAGCGCAATTGCCTTCTAGTTTTTTACCATCGAGCTCTTTTGGCCCAGTATAGCCTTTTGGTGTTTTCATGATGATGAAAGTATTCGGTTTCAAATCGGACAAGATCATTTGAAACTCCTCCGCATTCGTGCCATCGATAATAACTGGGTCATAGCCGAAGCCCCGGAAGAGACTTAATAGCTCTCTTTCGCTACTGCGCGCATAAATTGTCGGTGCGGAAATCTTGTAGCCATTTAGGTGCAAAATTGGCAAGACATGGCCATGTCGCTTCGAGGCGAGTAGCTTATTGAGATTTAAGCTACCAAGTGCTGTAGCAGTTTCGAGCTCACCGTCGCCAATTAGGACGGCAATGAATTTTTCGGGGCGCCCGAGCGCAGCGCCATAGGCAGTAGCCAACGAGTAACCAAGTTCGCCACCCTCAGCAATAACGCCCGGCGTCATTGGGCTGGCATGGCTCGGGAATCCATAGGGCCAAGAGAAGCGTTTACAAATATATTCAATCCCGTGAAGATTTAATGTCGCTTCCGGATAATACTCAACCAAGTCACCATCATAAAAGAGGTTAGCTTGCAATGCTGGGAAACCATGCCCTGGCCCCAAGATGAATTGCATCCGTGGAAAGCGTGCTTTTAGATTAGCGTAGGCAATATTAATACCTGGACAAGTCCCCCAATGACCCAATAAACGCGGTTTTATATCAGAGAAACTTAATGCGCGATTTAATAAGAAGTTGTCCTGCAAAAAGATTTGAGCAACCGACAGATAATTGCAAAAACGAATTCTTTTTTCTATGTTGCGAATATCTACGCCCAACCCGTGCATGTGCATACTTTTATTTTAGCATAAGTACTTACAAATTGTCTTGCGGAAGTTCGTCGAGTAATTTCATCGTAGCGCCAATTAATTCTGGTAGCGTGCTAGCATATTCCTCATAGATACGGAAGCCAGCCGCGTAGGGGTGGCCACCGCCACCGAAGAACCCAGCTAGTTGGTCGGCAATTGGTTTTGAGCTACGTATTTTTCCTGTGAGTTTTCCGTCGGGATAGGTCTTAATAGCTACGGCGACTTCAACCCCCTCAACAAGACGTAATTCCTCTAATATTAGTACGTTAGGATTATATTCGTCGGAATACTTTTGAATATCTTCGAACGGAATTAAAACCGTCGCCAACTTGCCATCTAAGTGATATTCTACGCGCTTGATTAAATCCGCCTTGTAATCAAGGATGCGTGCGGATTTTTTCATATAATCGCGTCTGCGCTCCTCCATGTCGGCAACTTTTGCGCCAGCATCTATTAAGTCTGCCGCCACACGATAATCTTCCGAGGTGGTCGACTGAGAGGTTAGTCCCAGCGTATCCGATTCGATGCCGTATAATAGATTTTCCGCACAAAGAGGCGAAATACTCGTTTTTTGACTCTTGAAAATACGATAAAGCAAGAGACAGCAGCTAGATACTGGTTCGATTATTTCTTCGTGTTCAAAATCCAAGTCCGGCGCCGTTTCGTGGTGATCGATGACTAATACAGGAGTCGTATATAGGCAGTTGCGGATGGCGGCATCGTCAAGGAGCTTAGAAATGAGGGTCGAGCTAGCCGTATCGACAATAATAAACGCGTCCGCTTTGTAAGGGAACTCAATATCCACCCTGCTCCAGCCCTCAAAATAACGTAAATACTTAGGTATATCAACTGGACAATATAATGACACTTCTTTTTCGGATAGAGCTTCCTCCAACGCGAGAGCAGCACCTAAAGAATCACCGTCGGGATTTTCGGCTTGAATAATGCAAATATGCTTTTTGTCTTTAATAAAATTCGAAAACTTGTCGTACATATCACGACAATTTTAGCATGTTCTCAAGGATTAATCTTCCGTTTTACGCTTGGAGATATATAGTTCATTGTATCGATAGTCGTGAATATGGGCTTCATTTTTGTCGGTCAATACAAATAGTGCACGTATGCCTTCGGGGCTATTCGCGCTCCGTCCATCAATTACGAGTTCGTCTGGAGTTGTGACGATATAATATACATCACTTAACTCTATCTCATCAGGTTTTAGTCCCACCATACGGGCTACGCGCTCAATATTAATACCAGCACGATTAAGCGCTTCTGAGCCGCGGAAGATATTTGATTGGCCAAAA
Source organism: Candidatus Saccharimonadota bacterium (assembly GCA_016290315.1). GTDB lineage: Bacteria > Patescibacteriota > Saccharimonadia > Saccharimonadales > Saccharimonadaceae > UBA2834. The sequence continues at coordinate 8,722 of JAEETK010000029.1, forward strand.
TAATAATCCGACGCATCGTCTGCGCATGACGCGTGCCAGGACACTAGGCCATTCCCATCAATATCAAAACACGACTTCTGATCCGACACGGGCACCCAAGTGCCAATTATCATGGCAAAGTTCTCATTGCTCTTCGTAGGAGTCACTAGTGGCTCATCCTTATCTGTTGTCGTGGTAGACGTTGTGGTTTGTTGAGTATTGGAATGAGTATTATGGTTTTCGCGTAGGACAACCGCGCAGAAAATAGCAACCGCAATAACCAAAATGGCTATTAAAAGAATCATAATGATTGCCGTCGTATTATCCTTGACCGGCTTCGCTTCTGCGACTGGAGTTTTGTGGCTGATTTTTTGAGTTGGAGCTGGAGCACTTTGTGGCAAGTCGGGATTAAATTTTACTTGACTTTCTCCGCTTGCGTCAAGAATTGCCGCTTGAGGGAGTACGTTTTCTTCACTGTCTATTTTCTGGCCATCCTGTGACGGCGTCAATTCTTCTTCAGAACGAGCTTGCTTCTCGATAGTCTCAGCCGAAATCCGCGCATCCTCTACGCTATCCAACTCTTCCATTAACGAAACAACACCGTCTCCGTCCTGGTCTAGCTCTTCTTTGTCGATTTCATCTTTAATAAGCTTCTCATTTCTAAAGAATGTCTCTGTATTATCCGAACCTTCTTTAGAACCTACACGCAAGCGCGGTTTTGTCGTTTCTGAAACAGTATGTTTATGAAGCGATTGTGCGTCCATCATCCCACCTTAATTATTTATACTTACGCTTATTATAGCATCATTTACGGTCGTGGACAGCATTTTTCGAGTAGTTGTGTTATAATTTCTTGGTACATAGGGGCGTAGCTCAGTTGGTAGAGCACTGGTCTCCAAAACCAGGTGTCGCGAGTTCGAGTCTTGCCGCCCCTGCCACAAAAGAGGATTAACTGCTAACTAGTAATAGTTAGTTTTTTGTTTAAGTAAATCCGCTGAATCAGTCAAATAACCTATGTTGCATATTGTCTGGCTCATCTAGGTACATTTTATATAGCGAATAAATATCCGTATCCTTATATGCCACTCTCTTCATACCATTATTTAGATCTAATATCTCCCCTTCTCTGTAGCTAATTAATATAGGTGAATGCGTCGCAATAATGAACTGGCTCCCCTCCTTGACCAGTTGGTCCATTAGGCACAATAACGATAATTGTCTTTGTGGAGACAAGGCGGCTTCTGGCTCGTCTAGTATATACAATCCATGATCGGTAAACCTATTTTGAACTAGCCGAAGGAAGGATTCTCCGTGAGAGCACTCGTGAAGACTGCCGCCATAAGAACTGCGCAGTGCCCAAAAATGATCTTCCTTAACTAGCCTTTCTACTTCGGTAGAAAAGTTATAGAAACTCTCTGCCCGCAGAAAGAACTTCGTTTTTGGCCTTCTATATACGCCTATTCGCAAGTACTCGGACAGTTCCGATGTGGTGTTTTTAGTTTCGTACATGAAATTATTTGTTCCACCCTCGGCGGGCATGCCTAATGCCACCGCAATAGCTTCTATTAGGGTCGATTTTCCAGTCCCATTCTCGCCAATGAAAAAAGTTACTTGCGAGTTAAATTTTAACTCTTTAAAGTTTTTTACTACATCGATATTAAAAGGATATTTTTTAAACGACTCAACCTCATCCCTTAATAAAGCGACATTCTTAATAATCAGATTGCTATCTATACCCATAAAAAACACCTCTGGGTACTATATTATAAAGAATTATCTATTTTTGCTCAATCAACGTTACGCTCTTTATGCCTTCTTCGTCGTATCGAATAGTCATCTCATAGTTGCCCTGCTGGTAAACCACTGTCTCAGATTCATCCTCTTTGGCATATTTGCCAATGCCGAACGCTTCTTCAAAATCATCTAGAGTCGCAAGACGACGACCTTCATAGCGTATATCTGAGTCGTTTATATCGGTGACTTTCTCGCCCTCGGGAGTATTAAACGAATAGAATCCCAAACCAGTAATCTCCCCTTCTTTATTACTCCAAAAAGCTACATTATCGTAATAATAGTCAAAATCCGCATCCTGAGCATGATACGACTTGATTTCATCGGTCAACGTTCCCCCAATCTCGTAGCCATTGATAGTAACGCGTTCAAGGCGGGCACTTTCGTAAACATTATCACTCCCGCCAAACAGCTGAGCAATGGTAGTATTCTGGCTTAACAAATAAATACTTGCCGCGAGCGCGATAAAAGTGATTATTCCGAGCGTTATTACAACTATTAAAGCCTTGCCGTTTTTTGCAGCTTTCCTCATGTTTTCATTATTACATAAACATTTTTAAACTGCTAGTACCCATTGACGTATTTACGTTTATGTGGTATAATTAATATATCTAACTTATTTTTTCTTATCCGTCAAGCATATATAT
>JAEETK010000072.1 GCA_016290315.1 Candidatus Saccharimonadota bacterium
TGTGTTGTTAATAATGTTATTTGTTTTATTTTGATGTTGCAAAGGTACGACTTTTTTTCGAGTCATACATATTTATTGCCCAAAAACAGCCGCATTTTACGACCCTATTTTACGCCCACACGTGAGAAAAATAACTGCCACACGTAGAAAATACTTTTTCCGCGTGCGCGCACATTTTTATCTACTTTAAATATCGGAGCATTTTGTATAAAGTCTTTACCACATGTAGAGGGTTGCGTGGATTCAGGATTCAGATTCAGTTTTAAAAATGGACACCCCTCTTACGATCTCTTTTGAAGTTTAATATTATATATATTGTAATATATATAATATTAATAATATATTAATTGTTAATAATACAATTTAAATATATGCAGTTGGGGCTCAAAAATAAAACTGAATTCTGAATCCTGAATCCATTTGTAACTCGCGCTACGGCTGTATTTACTATTAAATATCTGCGAATGTTGGGTCTTAGAGTGAACAATGAGTTTAAAAACAGATATAAGTTGATAGATGGGTCAAAAGAATGGAAACTGCCAGCAAACGAACATGTAGAGAATAAGTACCGATCAAGTATCGAACAAGCTACCGAACAAGTATGTGTTCACCTTTGGACAATAGGTAGGGATCAGCTTACTTTAAAGCAGATGATGGAAAAGACGAATCTTAAATATCGTCCAAATTTCATCGAAAACTATCTTAATTCAGCCGTAAAAATGGTTTTGTCCGTTTGCTTTATTCTGATAAGCCACATCATCCACGACAGAAATATCTGTTGGCAGAAAAGGGGCTTGCATTGTTTAATGAATTATCTCGCTAAAACATTTCTTTTGTTTATATTTGTATAAGCGGGGGGGGGCGAGGCCTCCCGCTTGCTGTTTTTTGACCAATTATGATTCTATTTTGCAAACGGGCAAAAAAATATCAGATAAAACTTGTGAGTATGCACTATATGTCTTATCTTTGCACTCGCAATTGGGAAGCTAAAAACATTATTTATATATGAGGACTATTAAACTATTAGGCGCTATGGCGCTGGTGGCTTGTCTGGTGGCTTGTGGAGCCAGTAAGCAGGAGGTATCGTCGGGGTTTGTGACGGTGGAGAACGGGCACTTTGTGCGCGACGGAAAGCCTTACTACTACGTGGGTACCAACTTCTGGTACGGTGCGATACTGGGCAGCGAGGGCCAGGGTGGCAATCGCGAGCGACTGGGACGCGAACTGGACAAGATGAAGGAGATGGGTATAGACAACCTGCGAATACTGGTGGGCAGTGACGGCGAGCGTGGTGTGACTACCAAGGTGGAGCCTACACTGCAGATAAAGCCGGGCGTGTATAACGACACGATACTGGCGGGACTGGACTATCTGCTGCAGGAGATGGGTAAGCGAAAGATGGTGGCTGTGCTGTATCTGAACAACTCGTGGGAGTGGAGCGGAGGATACGGTTTCTATCTGGAGCACGCAGGACTGGGCCCCCAGCCGCGACCCAATGAGGCTGGCTATCCGGCATTTATGCAGGCGATGACGCAATATGCTACAAACGAGAAGGCTCACCAGCTGTTTTATGACTACGTGAAGTTTATCGTGAGCCGCACCAATCGCTATACGGGCGTGGCCTATAAGGACGATCCGGCCATCATGGCATGGCAGATTGGCAACGAGCCGCGAGCATTCTCGACGGAGGCTCTGCCTGCATTCGAGAAGTGGCTGGCTGAGGCATCGGCGCTGATACGCAGTCTGGACCCTAACCACCTGATATCTATCGGTAGCGAGGGTGCATGGGGCTGCGAGGGCGACTTCGATTGTTGGGAACGTATCACTGCCGACAAGAACATTGACTATGCTAACATACACCTGTGGCCATACAACTGGGGATGGGCCAAGCAGGACTCGCTGATAGAGAATCTGCCACGAGCCAAGCAGAACACCAAGGAGTATATAGACCGACACCTGGAGATATGCGAGCGCATACAAAAGCCGCTGGTGATGGAGGAGTTCGGCTATCCACGCGATGACTTTAAGTTCGGCCTGGGCACACCCACCAAGGGTCGCGACGGATTCTACAACTATGTGTTTGCGCTGGTGGGCGACAATGCCGCTAAGGGCGGAT
>JAEETK010000073.1 GCA_016290315.1 Candidatus Saccharimonadota bacterium
CGCAACTATACGCCTCTTGCAATACGAGCGCTCTCCTCCCATGCCTGCTGCAGCACAGGCTGCTATCACTCTCCCACGCACAGTCGCTACACCTCCACGGCTGGGCTTTGGGTCAGCGTGTTTTCGGGCAGACCTCCAAGTATTCAGTTCTGCTATCCTCAACATGCTTCGCCGCCGCCCCCGGCTGTTCCTTCTCCGCTCCTTCCCGGCACGCCCGTTATGCAGGCGCTGCGCCTGTAGGAGGCGTATTGGCATAGATGATAAACATTTATGCTAATACCGGCGCGAAAATGGCGGCAGACCTCCAAGTGTTCAGTTCTGACTCGCAATTTTCCCTCCTGCCTGCTACAGTCGCAACTACGCCATTGCAATACGAGCATAGCCGCCACCCATTCGTGATGGCAGCCTTCTCCCTCCCCATTTTTTCTTTTTCTTATTGCTTGTCATTTGAGGGCTTGGTTTTTCGCCCTCGATACCGCAATTGTCTGCTATGCCAAGTATATGTTTCTTTACGAATACATTTGTCCGCAGCAGATCCGCGTTTATCTGATACAATCCTTTCCGGTGCAAAGTTAGTTACCGCTACGTTGATTTGAAAGGTCGGAGCACGTTTCGCCGCTACTTTGGGCGCTAAAAAAATCTCCACACATTATTCCGGCGCAAGACCTCCCTTTGGTCACTTCTTGCGCCGATGGTAGTATTTTGTTACGAAAACCTTGCAAACACTCCCACGGAACACTTGTAAAGCACCGTAAAGGTTATATCAAACGCTAACTGCTTTATACGCAAATGTTAAATTCTAAAACACATACAATCATGGCACAGCTAACTATTTCATTTGGTATCGATTTCGAAAGCCGCTCAAACAACAATCAAAGTTTTGTAAAGGTTGCTCACCGCTCCAGCATTACCGCAAATGAAGCCGATTTCGGAGATATTTACGAAGAGTACGAAGATTTTGAGTACACAAGCCAAGTGTGGCACTAATTTACTATAGTATTAACAATCTAAAATTTTAGCATTATGAACTACAGAGAACCATTAACGAAGAACGAAATCCGCGAGCACGCTGCACACTACGAGAACAGCAACCCGGCAGTCTATTGTGGCACCTATGCCAAGTACAACAACGGCAGTCTCTACGGCATGTGGATTGATTTGTCCACCTTTGAGAACTACCACGATTTTATGGAGTTTTGCTACCGCTTGCACGCCAACGAGTCAGAGCCGGAACTCATGTTCCAAGATTACGAGCACTACCCCGAGCAGTGGTATTGCGAGGGCTGCATGGGCGAAGCCACTTTCGATAAAATCAAAGAGTATGCCGCATTGGGCGAGCTTCAGCGCGAGGCTTACGAGGCATACCTCACGTATTGGGATGATGGCACGCTCGATGATTTTCACGAGCGCTACGAGGGCAGTTACGAAAGCCCCGAAGATTTTGCGGAGCACCTTTGCGAGGAATGCGGCTATTTCAAGAACCTCCCGCAGTGGCTGCAATGCTGCATAGATTATTCGGCAGTATGGCGAAACCTTGATACTGGTGGCGATTACACCGAGGTCGATGGGCACATCTTCCGGAACTAAGGGCAAGCGGGGCACAACCCCGCTTCCTTTTTGACCAGACTCTTTCCTAAAATTTATGCAATTTTTTAGGAATTTTGCTCTATTTTAGACTGGTAGTAAAATGGTACAAAAACGACTAAAACGAACACATTTCTGGTCTATTTTCAAGAGGTGTGAAAACGGATCAAAAATAATGAAAATATGGTATGTTGACCTTGTAGTTGTCACACTTATATCAAAAAATTGTGACAAAAAAACTCTGTTTGAACGATTTATAAAGAAAAACTTGCATATCTCAGATTTTTTTTGTACCTTTGCACGCAATTTTGCGTGCGGCATATAAAACGAACTCTAAAATGTTAACAAAGGAGGAAAGACGGCCATTACTGAACGATCTGGAAAATGATCGAGCAGAGCGAACCATTAGCACGACCAATACGGATAAGTTTGGTCAGGCTATCTGTGCGTTTGCCAATGACCTTCCCAACAATCAAAAGCCCGGTTTCCTATTCCTCGGCGTGAATGATGACG
>JAEETK010000074.1 GCA_016290315.1 Candidatus Saccharimonadota bacterium
AACTGCAAAGATACGGCAGTTTTTCTTTTCCTCCAAATATATAAGTAAGTAAATAAGTAATTTTAACGTAAAACGTATCAAAATGGCACAAATTGGCACGAAAAACGGAAAATACGCGGTACAAGGTATCGAGACCCTACGGGCTAAGATTAACCGCGAATTTATTATTAGGCTGTCTAAGGACGGCAAAAGTCAGTTGGTTGGCTTTACCCGTCTTTGCCTGATAGTTGGCGATCTTCACGCTGAACACTACGCGAAGAAAGCAATAAGTAGCAAGGTACAGGCCCCTACATTCGTCAGAGGCGGGGCAAATGGCTTGCGTGTGACGTTTTCACCACGTTAGACGGACAATTACCCACAGAACAAAAAAAACGCTTGTAGCGAGGTTTTAACGAATAATTAACAAATTCAATTTTTAGCAAAATGGTAATAGCAGACAAAGTAACAAGAGAGGATTTGAAGCAAATGCAGCCCGGAGAATCCCAGACGTTTAAGCTACCCAACGCCCAGGCTTTGGATAGCGCGGGCACTACGGCCTATCAGATGGCACGTATTGAGGATTGCACGTATTCTATTGAAAAGGACTACGTAGAGAAAACAATTAAGATCACTAAAGCGTAATACTATGATTATATCGAAACCCGACGTAATACCCGATGGCCTATACAACCAGAAACAGGCAGCAGAGGCCCTACACCTTGATAGACACACCGTAGCCCGCTATGAGGCAAACGGTAGGCTTAAATTCAAAACGCGTAAGGCCGATAACAGAAAGGTAACAACGGGTGCAGAGATAATCAGATGTTGGCAAGGTATGTATTTAGTAAAATAGTAAAGTTATGGCACAGATCATTATCACTATTGGGCTATCCGTATTGTGCGTAGTATGTACGGTTATAGTATCAAAGGACATTAAGGCTATTGCAGAAGAAATGAGTTAAGCGTATGAAACCGTATAGCAGCAAAGCATTTCTGATGCAGAAAGGAGGCCAAAAGGGAGCCTTACAACGAATGGCGAAGAGTTACCCAGACGAATATAGAACCGTATGCAAAATGCGAGAGACCTATAAAAGCCTGTTAGACTTGAAAGCCAACCAATTTGAAAAGGTATTGGCCCAGGCTTTACGTGAGTTAGTTAACGATGGTATTTGTAAAAGACCAAAATTTTAATTTTAAGCACTATTTTTATGAAAACAGATTTTAGCGTAAACATTCAGGTTAATATCGGAGTAACGCCCGAAGTCGTACAGCTTGTTACGGCGATCCTGGCAAAGCAACCCGCCCAGATCGTAGCACCTGGTACGGTTGTAAGTAACGAACCACAGCCGGAGCCACAGGCAGCGGCGAAGAAAGCCCGTAAGGGTAAAGGTGAGGCAACAGCCGAAGCACCCGCCAACGATGCAGCCGGAGATCAGCCGGAGCCAGAGGCAGAGACCCCAACCGATCAGCCGGAGCCACAGCCGGAACCAGAGGCAGAAGCCGAGAACGCCAACCGCGAACTTACGGAAGAGGACGTAAGGGAAGCTATGCACAAGGTACGTCAGCGTATCGAGGGCGAGAACTACAAGGAGAATACGGATAGCGAGAACTATAAGAAGTACCACCGTGTTTTGACCCAGACGTTTAAGAACATATCAGCTTTGTTAGGCAGCGATAAGCCAAGCACTTTGCCCGCTGACAAACGCGCTGACTTTATCAGTGAGATTAACGCCCTGGTAGTTAACGATAAGGGAGAGATTGAAAAACCTAAAGCCTTTTAAGCTATGCCAGGACAACACGCACTACTAAGCCCGTCAGCAGCCCACCGTTGGCTGAATTGTACAGCAGCACCCCGCCTTGAAGAGAACGTAGAGGATAAGGGTAGCAGCTATGCAGACGAGGGTACGTTAGCACACGCCTATTGTGCCAAGCACCTGAAAACGTTTTTGGGTGTTGACACGGTAGATGAAGATGCCGAAATAGCGCAGTTCTACGAACTTTACCACACGGGCGAAATGGACGAATACACCGATACGTACAAAACTATCGTATTGGAGAAATTCAATGCCGCCCGTACTAAGACCCGCGACGCTCAATTATTGGTAGAGGTA
>JAEETK010000030.1 GCA_016290315.1 Candidatus Saccharimonadota bacterium
TTCAATAAAATAATCTTGAGTCTAAAATAAAAGATAAAATCGCCGCATGCTAATCTTTTTTTGCCAACAATACGCTCTCTGGAGGCGAAGAAATTAGTAGATGTAGTTTCGGCGACCCAGCCATATAATGTCAGCGAGAGTTTTAGTAGGTCCTTGTTATTATTCTCTTGGTGGTAGTAAATATCACTTATTTCGCTGCTGCCGACTAGAAACTCCCTTGGTGCTTTGTATATTTCTCGTTGTTGATAATAGCTTTCGGTGCCTACAACATAGAATGTCTCATGAGTTTTCTTGGAGACAATTGTGTGCGTTTGGTATAACTGTAGTTTAAATGAGTCGCCAATCGCCTCTGGGCTATGAAATTCGTCCGTTAGCTGTATGGTCCAACTGTCGTAGTCTGATATTACGTTTCCGAGAGTTTTGCCGTCAACATTCAGAGGATACATACTGCTAGCCGCAGGTAATAGCTCCTCAACAAAATTCGATTTGTTGTTGAAAACGTGTATTATCATCGTCTGTGTGACCCTGGACTCAATATCAGAATTCTGCCCACCTTTTTACATAAGTATTATGTTTTATTATATTCCTTTTAAGTTAAAGTAGCAATTAGCTATTTCAGTGCTCAGCTATGCTTGACTTTTGCGAGCATCTGTGCTATAATTAGATTATATTTGTTGCTATAGTATGCAAAGAACATTAGGAGGAAAAAGTTATGAAAAAGTTCAAACTTTCAACTGCAACTATTGTGGCTCTGATCATTGGCGTGATCATCGGCGGTATTGGAGTGTTCTACTTCATGACCAGGCCTGCTCCCGAACCGAAAGGACAGACTGCACCGGAAGTCGTTGCTGAAGCTCAGGAACCTGAGGCTGAAAAGCCCGAAGACGCCGTCCAGGAGGAGATTGTATCTGAGCCGATCCAGCAGGAAACGACGGAAGAGTCCGAGCCCGAGACTAAGACTGAGGAGCCCGAGACTGTCAAAGAGGCAGAGGGCACGCATGATCTTCAGTCACTTGAGGGCAAAGTTATCATCATGCTGAACGCTTACGAGGGTTATGCGTATGCGCCCGAAGACGCAGCAAAGATCCGCGAAGGTATTCTGCAGGACGACGACTCCAAATGGGCGGAAACGTTCATTGCGGCCTATGATGGTGAGGGGCTCCCTTCATCCGACCTCGACGCGACCATCTACAGCACCAACGGTAATTTCAAGTTTGATCTCGGCGGCACTGCGATCGTATATATTCTGCCGTACCACGAGCCCACTTGGGCGGCCGTACTGGAGCTCAAAAGACAGAGCGTTTCGGCGAATGCGTATGAGTGCGAATACGGTAAAGTAACCGCCTACGTTGTTCGTTAATTGTTCCCTCGGTGGGTTTCCTCGGTGGCACTAGCCACAAACCCCGTCCTAGTCAGGACGGGGTTTTTCTTTCATCTTCTTTATTAGCCGAGTTTGGTGGCGGAAGTGGTTGCATATTGCCTACTTCGGGCGTAGGAAGCGGATACTCGGCGTTCTTATTATTGAACACGTCTGGCAAAACGGTACCTTCATCATTAGTTTCAACTTCTTCGATTTCGTCGGGTTCAAGTTCTTCGTGCTTGACAGTAAAAGCTTCGTCAGAATCTTTGGCTAGCCTAGATTGAGTCTCTTCGATGCCATCTTGAGCTTCAGCGTTATCCGTATCGGTAGTAGAACTAGACATGCTGTCGCCCTCCTGTTTGTCGGCCGGTTCTTCAGCCCCCTCATCTTCGCGTGGGGTTTTGTCATGTTCTAGATATATTTCCGTATCGTTCATTTGTATATTTATAATATTCTGCGTATTCTTTTGTCAATCTTCGGTTTTTTGATTTGTTTTATTTTTTTAGAAGACGTGTCACTGAATTCGCTGAAATCTTGATCGGCCGATTCAATTTCTTTCGTTATCTTCTCTAATCTGTTTTGAAAATCATTGATTTTATCATCCAGACTTTTTAAATAATCCCTTCTTGAGTAGCGGTGAGGAACGTCTAGATCTGAGTTTGCTTTAGCATCGCTAATTGAGCGATGGCAGTCGACTACTATTGCTCTTATGTCAAAAGATAACAAGCCATGGCTTGGGTAACTTAGTTTAGTCATCTACTTTATCCCTATTATTCTGATAAATAATGTCATCTAGTCGGCGCGATTCGACTTTTAGTTCGTAGCCAATTTCTTTTATTCTTTCCACTAGCCTATCGTACTGACTCTTCTCGTTTGCTGCTATTTTGAAATAAATTTCTGCCTTGCCCCCAACCCATTCGTTGGATCGTTTTGGCACATCAGATAGTCGTTCAAAGAATGCGTTGAACTCTTTTTTTAAATCGTCCGCCAAGAGCAGTAGTTTTCTTGACTCGTCTTCGATTTCCGATGTATCGGCAAATGAAACTGTATTCATGCGTTAGTCATCCTCCTCTTCTTCCTCTTCCAGTCTATCTATTTCATCATACGAGTCGTCGATTGCACTATTAATGCTAGGAATTATAGTGTTACGCAGATAGTCTGCAGTTTCTCGCATGTCTCGACCGAGAATATCGATGCGACCTGATATCTTTGCCGCTACGTTATTAACTTTAAAGCTGCTAGCTATCTCATTCTCAAGCTTGATCGAGCCCCTAGAGGCGCGTTCCAACTGTTCGCAAATACGTAGAATTTTTTCTTTTAGGCTGCGATATCTGCGTATGTCGTCTCGATATTCTCCGATCGATGCCATTTTTTACTGTGCTCCGCCAGCCGTAGGATTAGGTATCTCGGCAACTTCGTCAATTTTTATATTACTAATTTGCTCTCTTATTTTTCCCGCATCGTTATCGAGGTCTCCTGCAATGGAGGTAGATGCATTTATCCATTTGTTTCTAGCCTCTATTAGGAAGGAGACTTCCTGATCAATTGAGCCAACATAAGCGAGACTTAGCTCCTTTACGGCGGTAAAGAATTCTTGTACTTTATCCGCAACTATGCCTCTCAGCGCACCTTTTATTACTGCTGATTTATCCTCCATCTCTCCAAGTATTTTATTTACATCTGACTTATAGTTATCGACCGCCGTTCTAAATGTATCCACCTTTGTCGAATTCATGCTGGCTACGTCTTGTCCGTAAGAAGCTACCCCTCCACCAGCAAACCAGCTATTCGTTTTAACCTGGCCAATAATCTCCGTAAGTGATTGCGATCCGGTCTCTACTTGATCTTTAAATACGTTAGTTATATTTCCGCTTAAGTCGCCTGATATATCATTAATTGCCATCTATCTATCCTCCTATTATGCCGCATTTCTTTCTTCGACTAGTTTTTCGTCTATTCTTCCTACTTCTTGGCCAACTTGATTCACTTCAGACTCGAGTGCTGTGTAGAGGGCAGTAAGCGCATTCTGTATTATAGTTATATCATTTTGCATGTTGGTTTTGAATGTATCTGCGGATTGACCGTTCCAAATAGTATCAATTGCGGTATCGAGACTTTTCTTCTTGTCGCCAAGCTCAGTGCTTGCCTTCTCGATTACGTTTGCCTTAATGTCTGCCAATAAGCTTTCTATACCAGCCTTGCTATATCCAAGGTCTGCGTCCGCGACAAAACCTCCGCCAACAGCGGAGCCGTCTGCGTGTACTGCATTTGTCATTTTTAAATGCTCTCCTTTTTAGTTAGTGAAAAATCATTATTATCAAGTTTTGCTATTTGTTCTGCCGTAAATTCCTGGAATAAACCTGCTAAATACTGATCGTTCTCGCGCATCTTATGAATTAATGTCGTAAAATCATCAGCATATGATTTAATGTTTTCTTTAGCAATGGAGAAAGATGAGTGCAGTTCCTTAGCGTAGCTTGAAATTCTATCGCTAGGTTCGCCGGCGTAAACCAATTGTAGCCTTTCGAAACAAGCGTCAACCTTCTCGAATAAATCAGAGATGCGATCGCGATACCTGATTACTTCGAGGCTAAGCTCATTTAGCTCCCTTTCTTTTATTCCAGCTCTAACGTCGTCCATAGTATGTTATTTTCTTTTTTCATAAGCCATCATGGAATGACGGCGTTGCTATTTTTGACCTCCTTTCTTACATGATTTTAACATAAGATTACACAAAAGGTATACCTTTCAAATAATCGTAACAACAAAAATATCCCCCGTAGAGGATATTTTTGCATTCAGGCCGCAATATTACCAAACTCGAACAAGTATTTCTCCACCAAGTTTATTCTTGACGGCTTCTTGGCCAGTCATAATACCCTTGCTGGTTGAAATCAATACGGTACCGCGACCAGATTTGACTTTCGGAATCTCGTTCACGCCAGTATAGATACGGCGACCTGGAGTAGAAACCTTGGAAATCTCATTAATGCGAGCGTTTTCGCCTTCGTTATTGATAACAATATGAAGGATGCCGCGCGGTTGAGCTTCTTCGATTTCGACTTTTTCGAGATAATTTATCTTCTGCAGCTTGTCGGCAACAGCAAATTTGAGTTTGCTGGTAGGGACACGAATTTCGGTCTTGCCGACTGCGATTGCGTTACGGATACGGGTAAGCAAGTCAGCTACAGGATCGGTTGTTTGAATAGACATATCTTCTCCTTTCCTACCAACTACTCTTTGTTACGCCAGGGATTTCACCCTTGCTTGCTTTTTCGCGGAAATTAATACGGCTGAGGCCGAAACGGCGCATGTAGCCACGTGGGCGGCCGTCTAGCATATCGCGGTTCTTAAGGCGAGTTGGGCTGGAGTTGCGTGGCAACTTTTGTAGACCTTCGAGGTCGCCAGCGGCCTTAAGCTCTGCGCGCTTTTCAGCGTATTTTTCGTACATTTTGCGGCGTTTTTCGTCACGAAGGACGGCAGACTTCTTAGCCATACTACTTTGCCTCCTTCTCAAACGGCATGCCGAATTTTTCTAACAATTTCATGCTCCCTTCGCGTGAACCGTTTTTAATTACAAATGTGATTTCAAGGCCATGAAGGACAGCTGCGTCTTCGAAAGAAATTTCTGGGAAGACGGTCTGTTCTTTGAGACCAAGGTTATAGTTGCCCTGAGCATCGAAGGCCTTGCGGCTGACGCCGTGGAAATCGCGCACATGCGGCAATGCGATATTGATTAGACGATCAACAAATTCGTACATTTTATCATTGCGCAAAGTGGTCATATAGCCAACTGGTGCGCCCATGCCTTTACGAATTTTGAATTGAGCGATTGATTTTTTAGCCAAACGGCTTGTTACTGCTTGACCTGTAATCTTAGTTAAGGTAAGCTCTACGGTCTCCGTGAAGCGTTTATCTTCACGTTTTTTACCAACACCAGAAGTGACCATTACTTTTTCTAGTTTTGGTACTTGGTTGATATTGTCGAGACCTAGTTCTTTTTGTAGTGCCTTTGCAATCTCTTTGTTATAAAGAGTCTTGAGGCGTGCTTCATATTTAGTTTCGGCCATTATTTAATCTCCCGGTTATTTGCTTGGCGGGCGATGCGAACGGTTTTGCCGTCCTTGTCTTTGCCGTAGCCGACGCGGCTGGTATCGCCAGACTTTGTGTCAATTACGAGCGCGACATTACTTGCATCGATGCCGACTTGAATATCTTTTTTACCACCTTGGCGATACATATTTGCACGCATGTGGCGGGTGCGGTTGCCTACACCCTCAATATATACTTTATTATTTGCCGGTTCGACCTTGACAACTTTGCCGGTCGTACCTTTGTTGGCACCGGATATAATTTTTACGGTGTCACCAGTTTTAATACGTACACCCATTATAGTACCTCCGGAGCTAAGCTAATAATCTTTGCGTAGCCAAGGTCGCGTAGTTCGCGTGGAACTGGACCAAAGACGCGGGTACCTTTAGGTGTTTTGTCGTCGTTGACGAGAACGGCCGCATTGTCATCAAAGCGGATCGTTGATCCATCAGGACGGCGAATGGTTGCGCGCGTACGAACAATCACGGCACGAACGACGGCTTTTTTCTTGACGTTGCCAGTTGGGGATGCTTCCTTAACTGAGCAAGTCACAATGTCGCCCACGTGCGCATATCGAGCGCGAGTGCCGCCGAGAACACGGATAACGCCAAGCTCCTTGGCACCGCTGTTGTCGGCAACTTTCAAACGGGTTTCTTGTTGAATCATTTATTATTTCTCCTCTTTCTCGTCACTTTCGACCTGAGTGACTTCTTCTTTAAGCTCAACTTTACCATGGCTCTTCTCGATAACTTTTACGAGAGTCCAGGTTTTGGTCTTGCTGATTGGGCGACTTTCGGCAATCATGACGATATCGCCTTCATGAGCAGCATTCTTTTCATCGTGAGCGGTATACTTACGGGTTTTGGAGTACTGCTTCTTGTAGAGTGGATGCGTCTCACGAGAGGTGATTTCGACAGTAATTGTCTTATCGCGCTTGTCGGAGGACACTACTCCTGTAAGTGTGCGTGCCATTACTTATCTCCTTCCGTGGCGTTAATTTGCGTTAATATGCGAGCAATTTCTTTTTTGATAGCTTTAATACGGTGTGGGTTCTGAAGTGTCGAACCAAGACCTTGCTGTGCAATAAGAAGTTCTTCGCGTTTTGCTTTTAGTTGCTCATCCAATGGAAGCTTGCTAACAGTCTTTGCTTCTTTGACGGTTTTCTTATCTGCCATTTTAGAGCTCCCCCTTCTTTACGATTTTGCAGCGGACTGGAAGCTTATGAGAGGCGAGGCGGAGAGCTTCGCGTGCTTGTGCTTCAGTAACGTCCGCGATTTCGAACATAACGGTGCCAGCTTTTACCTTAGCAACGTGGAACTGTGGCTCGCCTTTGCCGCTACCCATCTTGACATCAAGTGGTTTCTTGGTGACTGGAGTGTGCGGAAAGATGCGAATCCAGATTTTACCACCACGTTTAACGTAGCGGGTAATCGCCTGGCGGGCTGCCTCGATTTGGCGGCCATTAATGCGCTCATTATCAAGGCTCATGAGGCCAAATTCGCCAAATGCTACATAGTTGCAGCGGCTAGCTTTACCTTCGTTTTTGCCTTTGCGAACCTTGCGGTGCGCTTCTTTGCGTGGTTGACTAAGTGCCATAATTTATTTCTCCCCCTTATAGATCCAAACTTTAACACCTACGATGCCAGCGATGGTCTGAGCGTGCTCGACGTAGAAATCAATATCTGCGCGGAGAGTATGTAGAGGAACTGAACCTTCAATAAATTTCTCACGGCGCGACATTTCTGCACCATTCAAACGACCAGCTACCTCAACGCGAATTCCTTTGGCACCTGCATTCATGGTAGATGAACATGCCATTTTGACGGCGCGGCGGAAGTTCATACGCTTACCAAGCTGAAAACCGATGTTTTCGGCAACGAGCTTTGCGCTGAGTTCTGGCTTTTTTACTTCCTCGACGTTAATGCGAAGAGGAGCGCTAGTAACTTTTTCGAGTTCTTTCTTGAGCTCATTGATGCCGGCACCTTGCTTACCGATTACGGCACCAGCTTTGGCGGTGCGAATGGTAATAGTAGTAAGGTTTGGGCTGCGCTCAATACCGATACGATCGATAGTTGGGCGGCTCTTGAAGCGGTTCTCGATAACTTCACGGATTTTGACATCTTCGATGAGCCAATTCTTGAAGTCAGCCTTGCGGGAGAACCACTTGCTGCTCCAGTTCTTGTTGACCTGGAGGCGGTAGCTTACTGGGTTTACTTTCTGACCCATTTACTTTTTCTCCTTTTCTTCTTTCTTGTCTGCCTTTGAATCAGCTTTTTTCTCAGCAGTCTTCTTAACTTTTTCTTCGCCTACGACCTCAACGAAGATGTTGGATGAAATCTTTTCATAAGGCAATGCGCGACCGCGGCTAGCTGGAACATAGCGGCGCATACGAGTACCGGCTGTCACCGAAATGCGGTTGATAGCGATAGTCTTTGAGTCGATGCTACCACTTTGCAATAGGTTAGCTGTGGCGGATTCGATTGCTTTGCGAACAGCCTTTGCGGCGCGACGTGGAGTATTCTCGAGAATAATCACAGCGTCGGCGACATAGCGATCGCGGACCAAGCTAGCAACGATGCTAACTTTGCGCGGTTGGCTGTCTACGCCTTTAATATATGCATGTGCAGTTTTAGTGGCCATAGATTATGCCCCCTTCTTTGCTGCAGCTTCAGCGGCTTTCTTGCCGCCATGGCGCTTAAATTTACGAGTTGGCGCAAATTCGCCGAGCTTATGGCCAACCATGTTCTCAGTTACGAACACTGGCACATGGACGCGACCGTTATGCACGGCAATAGTGCGACCAACCATCTCTGGGCTGATAGTAGATTCGCGAGCCCAGGTCTTGATAATAGTGCGGTCTTCAGCGGAAAGCGCTTCGATTTTTTTCTGAAGCTTAGCGTCCACATAAAGGCCCTTTTTAAGAGATCTAGACATAGACTATTTCCTCTTTCCTTCATGACGACTGCGGACAATCATCTTGTTAGTTTTCTTATTGTGACGAGTACGATAACCCAAGGTGAGTTGGCCCCATGGTGTGCGTGGAGCTTTACCTGAGCCGTGACGGCCGCCGTCACCACCACCGTGAGGGTGATCACAGGCGTTCATGACAACACCGCGGACGGTTGGGCGAATGCCCTTGCGGCGCTTACGGCCGGCTGAACCGATCTTGATGTTTTGATGTTGAACGTTACCTACGGTACCGATGCTTGCTTCGCAAGTAGTTAACACTTTGCGAACTTCACCAGATGGCATACGAAGAGTGGCATAACCATTCTCTTTAGCCATGAGCTGAGCGGAAGCACCAGCGGCGCGGACCATTTGGGCACCTTTGCCTGGGGTTAATTCAATTGCGTAAACCTGAGTACCAACTGGGATTTGCTCAAGAGACATACGGTTGGAAGCTTCAATTGGAGCTTCGTCGCCGGTTTTAATCTCGGCACCTTTTGCCATGTTGGTATCGGCGAGAATATAGTAGTATACACCGTTCTGGTCTTTGACACGAGCAATACGCGCGCTGCGGTTTGGATCGTATTCGATCTCTTCAATCTTTAGGGTAAGACCCGCTGGAAGATTGTGAGTCAAAATACGATAGTGACGTTTGACGCCGCCGCCACGATGGCGAACCGTAATGCGACCGGAGTTGTTTTTACCGGCTTGTTGTTTTTTGCTCTTTACCAAGCTTTTGAGTGGCTTACGGGTTGTAATTTGATCAAAATCTTGGGTTGTTTTCTGACGTTGAGCCGGCGTAGTTGGGCGATATGCTTTAATAGCCATTATTTATCCCCTTTCTTGTCGGATTTCTTGTCGTCAGCTTCTGCTACTGGCTCCTCGTCGAAGATTTTGATTTTATCGCCGTCCTTCAAGGTAACAAAAGCGATTTTCTTGTCTTGACGATAAGTTGTACCAGGATAGGCATGCTTACCACGGCTGAAGCGAGTTGCTTTACCTTTGCGCACGCTGATACGAACGGAAGTGACTGTTACGTTAAATTGTTCGGAAACCTGTTTTGCGACGGCTTGTTTGCTAGCATCGTTAGGAACGACGAACATATAGCCACGCTTGGTTTGCTCATGATAGGCTTTTTCGGTTGCGATAGGACGAATTAACATTATGCGTTCTCCTTTCCGATAAGCCAGTTTTCGATTTGCTCGAGAGCAGCTTCAACGATGATGATTTGGTCAGCGTTAAGAATATCGAAAACATTTAGATAAGTTGGGCGGACGACCTTGAGATTAGCGATATTATTAGTAGCGCGAAGAATCTCGTCGGTTTTCTCAGGAACTACAAGGAGGTAGTTCTTACCAGCTTCTAATTTTAGTTCTTTGACTGCATCTTTAGTTTTGCCGCTCTTTGCGTCAAATTTTGCAATCGTTATGACAGCCTTGTCAGTATTTTGCATACTGAGAGCCTGGCGTACAGCGAGGAGCTTGCTGCTCTTGCTGATTTTCTTGGTGAAGTTCTCTTCGCCAGTGCGACCGAAAGCTACACCACCATGGCGCCAAATTGGGTTGCGGGTGCTACCAAAGCGTGCACGACCGGTGCCTTTTTGCTTCCATGGCTTCTTGCCGCCACCGCGGACTTCGCCACGCTTAAGAGTCTTAGCGTGAGAGCTGCGAGAGTTTGCAAGATAGGTATCATAAGCTAGTTTGACAAGCTCATGATTATCGACGGAAAGACCAAATACGTCTTTATTCAATTTTGCTTCTGCCATATTAGTCCTTTCCCTCCACCATTACGAGACCTTTATTTGGACCAGGCACTGCGCCTTTGAGACCAATAAGGTTGTGGTCGGTGTCGATATAGGAGACAACGAGGTTTTTGACGGTTACACGGTCATGACCCATGCGACCAGCCATCTTCTTGCCCTTGAAGACCTTCTGGGGATACATGGAACCAATGGAACCAACCTTGCGAATGTCGCCTTTGAAACCGTGCGTGTTACGAGATTCCAGGAAGTTGTGGCGCTTAACGGTACCGGCAAAGCCCTTACCTTTGCTCGTACCTGTAACTTGGACCTTATCGCCAAGCGTAAAGCTAGCGACGGTGATTTCGCTACCAAGCGTGACACCTTCTGGGATGTTCTCGACGCGGAATTCACGGATGTGTTTAGGGTTGATATCTTTTCCGGATTTTTTGACGTGTCCGGACACGGCCTTGCTCAGATTCTTACCCTTCCCATATGCCAATTGCACACCGCTATAGTCGTCTTT
>JAEETK010000031.1 GCA_016290315.1 Candidatus Saccharimonadota bacterium
AAGCTCGCATCATCACAGTCATCCTCGTCTCCGTAGTAATACGAGTCTTCTACGAGCTCCATAAATTCGTAGGCGAGGGCGGCGCCCCCCTTCGCTGCATGCTCGACCATGCTATCGAAGATGCCACGATACCATTCGAAGATCGAAAGGCGACACGGGCGGTTGACGTCGAGTGCCTCGATCTCCGCCTCCAGCAGAGCTTCCGCTGTGAGGCCGCCCTCGAACATTCTGTTAATGTTCTGGCGGACGAGATCGGGCTTTTCTTTCATGGCCTGCTTTACTATAGCATTCGGCTGAACGCCATACTCGATCTTGACCTCGAGCGGCAGAGTGACTTTGGAATCGATCTTGCAAGGGGTGACCCCCATGTCCAGCAGCTCTCTAGCCTCTTCGAGGCTGAGAGACTCAGACGTGTCGGCGATGGTGTTCGCAGATGCATGCATGTCGACCTTCTCCTGGAAGGAGAGGCCGGGGAGAGCCCTTACAACAAGATCAGGCTCAATTCCCGTCTCGATCACTTCTTCGTGGCGGGCCCTGAGGTTGGGAATGGATTTTACATAATCCAGCTCATCGAACTCGGGAGCCATTCCTCTGATCACGGGGCGCCGTCCAACATAGTCTTCTACCGTCAGGCGACGGAAGAGGTCGGAGAGATTGCGACTATTAGCCCTGAAAGCCCTGATCAGGGCGCGAATGTTCTGGCTGATATAGCTGCTCACCATTTCGGTGGTAGCAGTATTGTCGCTAACCATGCTATCAAATAAGTCCAGTACAAACAGATTCATAAAGTATCCTCCTAATCTGCTTTCATAACAAAAGTAACTTTAACGATCTATATAAACACCAGCCAGCGCCGATGGAATTATCTTTGTAATTATAGCATATTTACCATAATTAGTCAATATCTTTTTCATATTTTGACTACTTATCAAGGCCAACAGTAGCCTCGTCTGGACATAGTGCAAGCACTTTTTGCATGGCAGATTTTTCGGCAGGCGTTACCCAAAGATGATATTTATACTTGATTGATATTTGCCGAGCAACGTATTGGCATCGAAATGCCTGGTTTGAAGGAAGCCAAGTATCAGCGGCCGCATCGGATTTGTCTTGATTAGCCTGCCCCTCCACGGCAAGAAGATTGAGCGGATCTTGACTGAGCTCGTAACGCGTATCGGCGTCGAGCTTGTAGGCGCCAGTCGCCCAAGCATTGCTAAGAGCGACAACATGGTCGATTTGGACATCTTCTGAAGTGCCCTGCCCGCGCTTAAAGCTGACGACTTGGCCCGTATAAGGATCCTCTAGAGTGCCGGTTTGGACTTTGCAACCTTTTAGGACAGTATTCTTGAGGTCGCGTTGCAAAATGACTTCACGCATACTACAACCATGCTCGTCTGTTCCCCAGCTATCATAGAAAAGTTTACGATAATACTTCTGCGAATGATCTTTTTCTTGAACGGCGAGACTCTCTAGGACGTCTTTCGCCTTGGTCGAGTCGGCCTTGGTTTGCTCTGGCTTAAGTGCAATCTCATCGGGTTCCTGAATTGCTGGATCAAGTAGAGCGACATATTCATAAGAGTTTGGGTTTAGGAAAATATAGACACAAAAAGCTCCTACCGCTAGGAGTACGGCAATAATCCGCCGAGCGCGATAGGAGATTTTCGGGAGCATTTTAATAATTCTGAGCCTGGATTTCGAAGTAGGCCTGTGGGTGCTTGCAAACTGGGCATTCTTCTGGGGCGCTGTCGCCAATATGAATATAGCCACAGTTGCGACACTTCCAAACCGTTACACCGTCAGCCTTGAAGACCATGCCATCTTCAACATTCTTAAGTAATTTACGATAGCGTTCTTCGTGCTTGGCTTCAATTTTGCCGACTTCTTCGAATAATTTAGCAATTTCTTCGAAGCCTTCTTCGCGTGCTTCTTTGGCGAATTTGACGTACATTTCGGTTTCTTCATACTCTTCGCCAGCAATGGCATCCTTGAGATTTTCGACCGTATCTGGAACGGCGTTCGCATGGAGAAGTTTGTACCAGATTTTGGCATGCTCTTTCTCGTTATCGCTAGTCTCTTGGAAGATTTCGGCAATTTGCTCGTAGCCTTCTTTCTTGGCCTTGCTAGCGTAGAATTGATATTTTACGCGCGCCTGAGACTCGCCCGCAAAAGCGGCGTTGAGATTCTTCTCGGTCTTTGTACCCTTTATTTCTGCCATATTTTTCTCCTTAGTTAATACTTATTTTAACAGAGATTGCTATCGCACGAAAAGCGCGAGCATAATAATTAGTCTTTGTCGAGTTTTTGCTCTAGTTTTTCGATTTTACGCTCAATTTTTTCGTATTTTCGGCGGCTTTTAATGGCACGTTTTTGGTCTTTGCGAATTAGTTTGCGAGCAATGTTTTGCTCCTTGAGCCAGTTTTGCAGGCGTAAGTATTCTTCGTAGTGATCGGGCATCATTTTTCCGCGCTTAAAAAGGCCCTTAATCTCATTGCGCATGAACCAAGTTGCAAATTGGACTTCTTCTTTTTGGAATTTAAGCTTGGAGAGCGGGATATCCGCCTGAAGATAGTAATCGTCAAAAAAGCATTGATCCTCGTCGGAGCGGCCAGAATAAAATAATACGAGATTTTTGGGATTAACTTCGATGCCGAGCTCTTCTTGAATTTCCGCGACCATGCCTTGTAGACTGGTCTGCCCCGCTTTGGGATGACCACCCGTAGTAGCATATAAGCCATTACGAGACTTGGCGCGTTTTTGAATCAAAAAATGCCCACTAGAATTTTGGATAAAAACCATCACCACCTGCACATAGCGACCTTCTGGAATAGGGTCGCCGACAGTGATTTTTTGCTTCGTGAGCTTATGATTTTCGTCATAAAGATCACGCTGCTCGGTTTCATCTTTCTTGGTTTCGACTTTTGGCGCAGCTTCGCTTGCTTTTTCGCGCCGCAGTTTTAACGTTGGCATATTAGATATATTTTAAGGCATATAGGGATTAAATACAAAAGATAGTCAGTGTTAATCGTCGTCGGGCTTTATTTCGCCAGAACGCAGTTTGCGATTGAATTGCTTAGATGTTTTATCACTCCAATGATAGTTGTCTGCATCCGGTTTGCGATCAGGCGACACGTCGCCTACGATAGAATCATAACGTCCACGCTCGTGTTCGTTGGCAATTCGGTTACTTTCTCCGCGAGGGTCGGGGTTATATGTTTTGCGGTGCGTTTTTGGCGAAAAATGTTTGACAGGGCGAATGGCTTCGGAATACTTCTGGACTTTCGGTTTCTGATTTTTGGCAATTTTAGGATAAATATAATCATGAATATCTTTCCCACTAAGATTTGGATTTAAATGCCAAAACAATTTAGCCGTAGCATCGTTAGGGTTGGATTTCTGAAAAATGCCTTTCGATTCCGCATTGAAAACTTCCTGCAGCGCGTCATGATCATTGGCGCCAAAGTTGTTCATAATATATTGATATGACAAATAATGATTCTGCGCTAAGGCAACGAGAGCTTCACGTAATTCGGAAAGGGAGAGAAAACCGCGGAGATTTTTCGTAATAAAAACTATTTTTTCTCGACCCCGATAATCACTCGGCAAATGTTTTAATGGATAACAATGGCCGTCAGGATAAGGCATGCCTACTCCTGATAACTCTCAATCATGCCATATTTATATTTCCGTACTGCCCCATTGATTTCTTCTGCGCCTAGAAAACCGTCGCTCTCTTTTTTCTTCAGATATATCTTTCTTGTTTCGTGGCCGTCAGCGAGAGTTATAGTGAGCGGCGCCCCGACACGAAGACGCTGATCGACGATTTTAGTTAAATTCAACTCGAACATGATTTGACCGATATCTTCTCTCGATATTACTTTTACTGGTTTATCCGGTTCCGTTGGGCTCGGAATATCTATATTTACGATACTGGGCTCGTCGACAACGATTGCGGATTCATCTTCTTCATTTTCGTCTATATCTTCGATATCATAATCATCATCGGGGATATTAATATCTTCTAGCGGCTCCTCTTTTGTAAGTTCCTCATCAATTACGCTCACTAATTTATCGAATTCGGTTCTCGTGTCGCGCAGCCAATTCGTGGACCAAATTCTATACATTCTCCAGCCCTTACGTTTTAGCGTGTCCTGACGTTGCAAATCGGAAAACTCTTTATTAAAACCGCTATGATAAACCGAGCCGTCCGTCTCGATTCCTAAAATGAAGCGCTTACGAGCAATCGAATATATGCCAATATCTACTCGATAACCGACATTTTTACGCTCTATGTCGTAGTTTTCTGAATCAGGAATTAAAATATTCCATCCCACTTCGCACCATATATTGATAGTTTTATCTATATCATCCTTGTAGTGTTCAACTAGTTTATCGTATAACTCTCTAGTTAATGGAGAATCAATCGTGGCCACATTGCCCTCAAGTGTACGCTGGAGATATTCTCGATCAATAACCTGCCCCGCATTTGTAAGTAGTGAGTTTAATAAATTAGCACTCAGCAAGGTATTTGGTGGCGTATTATCCGACTGTATATAACCCTGACAAGCGTTAATCCACTTATTTTTCGTATCCCCCATGATGACATCAAGGGTCTTCGTCTGACGAGTAATAGAAACGTTCAAACGTTTATACGCCCCAGCCTTTTCATTAAAGAACCACATCCTACTAATACTATTATTATAGGCAGGCAAATAAATAATCGTATGATGCCCCTGAATTCCCTGACAATTCGTTACAGTGGATAATAAGATTCTCTCGCTCTCATACATCTCCATAATCTTTTCAGTGTTTTCCGGATGTGCCTCGAGATATTTCTTAAACTCATACAAACTGCCCTTTCCGCTTCCTCTTGAGAATAGGACACAAAAACTCGCATTCGGATTTATGTTCAGATAGTGCTCTATACGTTTAATAATAACACCATAGCCTCGATCGTCATCATCGCCAATGTTATCTTCAATATAAATTGGCAAATTACCGCTCTTTGCTTCAAAGATTGGCCTAATGCCATCTTGACTATATATGGCCGTAAGCGACGGTTCAAATAGTTTATTAGATTCCGAGCGATAATGTATCTTCAGATGATGCGACTCTAAGTCCGGAAGATTAACGGCCATATCCAAAATACTGGCGCCAATTTCGTCATCCCCCTCGTCAATCGTCGCAGTGGCTGTACCGCCAAGCATCGAGACTGCAGTTGGTGGCATTTGATGGGGATCGCCAACGATGACCGATTTTTCTGCCCGATACACCGACGGCAACGCCTGGCCAGGCAACAATTGCGATGCTTCGTCGAAAATTACATAGTTAAATAGTCCTTTAAAAGCTGCAATGTATTTCGAGACGTCGCTAGGTGTCGCAATTACGACTGGAAACGCCTTTATGATATGTACTGTATTATTTCGAATTTTTTCCATTACGGAATTACCGAACCAATTCGATGCATATGACAAGAATTGCGCCTCTTTGGCACAGTTCGCGCGCATACCTCGAAGTTCCCGTAGATAACGCAATCTTTTTTGCTCCGAGATACGTTTTTCGTAGGCCTCAAAATAATCACTAGACATTTTGGGATTATTGCCTTTAGACATATTGTAAAGAGCTGACGAAACTATGTCGTTAGCTAAATAACTCGCGAAAGTATCATAATCAACCCTCTCTTCCGACAATAAATCTACGATAATCTTTAGATTCGCAGGGGTTAGTGCCTCTTTCAAATTATCGAGGAATAGCATTTGCGAGGTATATTCCTCAAATTCGTCAATATTGTTGTAGTTTAGGATAGTATCTACGCGCTTCCGCCAAACGTTAATATTTTCGCCTTTTCTAACCCAATAGAAATCGTGCGAAAATATATCAGCATCGAGAGAGTCATTCAATACTTTCTCCAACTCAAGTATCTTTTCGGTATCAATCGAGATCTTCTCTGGAATCTCGGAGATATTGCTCAGGGCATCGAGTATCGTATTTCTATTAGTGGAAATAAAATCGATTACACTTTCGGCTTCTTGTATGAAGACTGAGCGATTCTGATTGGTTAACAGTGGTGAGATTTCGTCATATATTTCATCGATACGAGCGACATATTGGCCATTTAATATATTTTGGTTCACCATTTCGACCGCTAACCAAATATTATCCGTTTCGATCTTATTAGTTTTTATAATCTCGGCAATTAATCTTGCTTTACTATTGAAATCGTCACAATCTTCAAGAGTCTCTTTAATCGACTTATTCGTAATAAGATAAGCAGGCGTACTTTCTTTGAGTTTTATCAAATAATTAGTGAGCTCAATTACAGCATCAACCGTTATGCCCATTTTCTCTAATGGATCAAAATTCATCCCCTCTATTTTTTCAAACGCTAAGTCGTAAATATTTTGAACGGTATATTTAGTACCTTTGATTACGTCTATAAACGTACTAAGATATTCCACATTGTTCACAATATCATCACCCATCGTCTCTTCGAATTGGCTTACAGTCTCTGGAAACGAAGAAAAAACTTTAGATAATCTTCCCTTTTTATTGTATTCTTTTATGTCCGAGACGAGATTACTTAAATCACCCTCGTCCATTCCAAGAAATAGTTTAAAATCTTTTCCTTTAGTAAATAAACTTCTATAGTCAAAATCTATAGTTTTAAGACAATAAATTAAAAGATTATTAATACTAGCGTCCATATCGAACGGATATTTTTCACTGAGTGCTTGCAATTTACGACATAACGATTCGCGATTTTTAATATCTCCAGCCAGCTCGATAGTATCACGAATATTAGTAAACTCTTTTTTGTATTTCACAAAAGTATCACAATCAATATCTTTAGGGACAGATACTTTTTCTACAACATATTGCCTGTTATTGACGACAATTGCTTTTTTGAGTTCAAACTGAATCTTATCTAAAATTTCTGGATTTTTCTTGACGCTATCAACGCTTATATAAGAAGAGACCCTAGCAATCTGACGCAAGTGCTCTAGATATTTCTGAATAGTTATGCTGTCGCTCGATACCGTATATGTCGTATTATTTTTTACAATATCATCGACACTACAAATAGAATCAGCATACGACCTAATCATGCCCAAAGTTAACTGTTTATTGCTCTTAGAGAAAAACTTCAGTTGATTAGTTGGATTGTTATAATTTGAAAAATTATGATTTGGATCTTTAAAATTATTCAGCAATTCTAAAATATATCGAGTATCTATTTTATCGACATTATGTAGTATTGCTGGAGTATTTTTTTCTTTCGATAAATATTTAATATTAATCGTCGCTAGTTCATCAATGCCTACCACATCTGGACGAACGTTCATATTTTTAATAATATCTAGCTCTTTATAAGTTAAATTATATGGAGCAGAGTTTTCAGCCCAATCATTACGTACGCCATAATCGAGAATCGCGGAACTTTGAGTAGTTTTACCCGTGCGACTATTAAAACTATTCCTTAAGAATTTTAATCTCTTTTGCTCTGGAGAGTTAAGACGCCAACAAAAATCCAAGAATGACAAATCCTGCTCCCCAAGACCTAGCTCCTTATGCAACCCCTTGTACATTCTCACGATTACATTTAGTGCTTCAGAGTTCTGGCTAACAAAGAGGACACTTTTACCTTCCGCAGCCAACTCAAACAATAGACTAACAATTAAGTGCGACTTCCCCGTTCCTGGAGGACCGTATATCACCGTGTTATTTGAGCTGCCACTAAGAATCGAATCTAGGGCAGATTTTTGCGATGGGTCTAACGAGTTAATTGTAGTCTTCATTACTTTAATATCTCCGCCCAGGCTTTATCTAAATATTCGGCGCCAAAGCCCGTTATGACGCCAATTAAGCTAAACGTAGGATCAAACTTTATCGATTGAATGTATGGCAAATTAATACTTGATAATCTCAATTGAATTTTAGTCAGCGTTGATCCGATATTACTATCAATACTTATTTCATTCGTCTGCAAAAGTCTCGTCAGTTCACCGTCGAGTATGTTTTCGTCCAAAAAGAAATTATAAAACCCTGCAGATTCAATCTCTAAGCGCTGAGTTTTGGGGTCGGATTTCTGGACGCTAAATAAAGAAAGTGGATACACTTCGCGCTCAAACTTCTCGCCCGATTGACGCATAACGACAACTCTTCCTATTACAAGATAATGCAGTCTATCACCATGAGTACGATATTGTATACGCGTCTTATTATTCATCGACATGATATTTTTAGCGATTAAATTTCGCTTGGTATAATCAGAAGCCTTTTGCCATAACGCTTCTTTGTTATCGTCTATAAAATTGAAGTCGTCGCGAAAATCGTCAAACAACCTAATCGGACTTCCAGTAGCAATATTACGAATTAGCTTTTCCGTTCCCGTCTTATTAAAAACAAAGCCATAATCTTGGGTTTTAGTATCTATTTTTCGCATAAACAACTTCCCCAGACGGCTTGGCTCGGTAGCGTCTTCTTCCATCTCGTCGTCAAAGATAAAAACTGTTTTAGTTCTAGTTGATCTAGCACTTAAATCCATATATTCGCATAACTTTCCGCTCGCA
Organism: Candidatus Saccharimonadota bacterium; assembly: GCA_016290315.1. Lineage (GTDB taxonomy): Bacteria > Patescibacteriota > Saccharimonadia > Saccharimonadales > Saccharimonadaceae > UBA2834. The sequence continues at coordinate 8,565 of JAEETK010000031.1, forward strand.
AAATTACCGCCACGTATTACGAGATCTTTATGCGCTTTTACTATATCTTTCTTTCCGATAAGCTGAACTAATTCTTCGTATGCTGCCATTTTCTTCTCCCTTTAAATTGCGAACGCCTTCCATTCTCCGTTTTCGTCATAGTCTGGCGAGTCTTGAAGATAGAAATAATTATTTTTCACATTAATAATTCCACCTTTAAGATTTAGGTCTGCATGTTCTTGGATGAACGCCTGCAACGCATTGGCTTTTTGACGAACATGCTCGTTGTCGGCGGTAAAACCAGCCTTGGTATCGTAAATGCCAATCGACCCGTCTTTATATTTAATAATGTAATCAGGATAAAATGCGCGACGAATACTACGCTGACGTTCATTTAGTTCGAAGTACGGAATAGCAAAGTAGCGTTCCATTTTTTCGCCATTCTTATACCACCATTCAATTTGAGAGCTCGCGTCAAGCATGTCTTCAAATTTATTTTCAGTGCCAGGAGCATTCTTTTTACGATAGTACTGCTCCATGGCGTTATTCGGAGACTTTGTGATGATGTAGTTTTCATTGAACTGATCAATTTCCGGAATACGAAAAGTTAGCTCTTCGAGTTCACGCGCGCGACGCTTCTTCATTTCTTCACGATAAACATCTTCATACGCATCGAGTGCCTTATCGAAAATCTGTGCAAATATTTCCTGATTTACTCTCGAACATGCAATTAGTTTTTGCACTTGCTCAATATCTATATTCGCCTTATGGAACCAGCCATATAACGTACCGCAAACCACAGATTTAGTACGAGCCCAGTTCTTAAATTGACCAGTAAAACCTTTCAAAACCGTATTAAAGATGCGCTCAATATTTGCGGCATCCATATTAACTTTGAGAGTTTCATACTCCGATACTTCGTAACTATCTAAGTTCTCAATAATTGCATCGGCAATGATTGGGGCAGTTAATTCAGAATCATCCAGTTCGAGCTTCTCGTCGATAAGATTATAGCGGTCTTCGCCAACAATCATGGAGTCGTCTGTACCAAAAGTTTGATCGAGTATATTATCAAGAATTGGCTTAAAGTCCGCGCGTAAATCGCCGTAATCCGTGCGATGAATAAAGACGCTTGGTAGAGAAACATTCGAAATGCCTTCCTTTCGATATGCGAACTGCATTTTGAGAAGGTTCTTCGCATCGGCATCGTCTGCGTCAATTTTTATATCCGGAAGATCCGTGTAAACATACGCTTTATTCAGCGCATCCTCAGCATAATGCTTTGCTTCTGGCATTCGTAGAATACGTCCAACAGTCTGAATACGGAAAGTCTCGGATTTTGTATCGCGAAGCATCGCCATAACCTGCGCACGCGGACAATCCCAACCAAGCGCGATGGCTTGTTTGAAAATTAAAACTTTAACTTGATTATTTAATTTCTCGATATTCTCCAAGTTCTGCTTATCGTCGGAAAGCCAAATTGCAAGTTCACCGTTCGAGTAGCGCAAGCCACGCTTTTCCAGAATATTCTCGATAATATCTTTGTCTTTTAAATCGAGCTCGGACATTGTCTCTTTTGAAGTATTTGGCAATTGAACTAAAAGAAGTGGATTAATGTTTAGTCCTAGTTTTTGATATTTTTTCGCCAGCTCTTCTCTTTTGTCCAATGCGGCATTAATTACAGCTTCGACTGAATTCGTAGCATCTGTGATACTCTTTGC
>JAEETK010000009.1 GCA_016290315.1 Candidatus Saccharimonadota bacterium
ACAATTATTGTAGCACTTTGAACATGCTAAAATATAAGTATGGATAAAGCAAAAGTCTATTTCGCGAAAGATATATCCCCAGAATCATTACAAAAAGTATACGACGCGCTCAATGTGAAACTAACCGGCAAAATCGGCGTAAAAGTCTCCACCGGCGAACGTGGTGCTAAAGGATACCTCAAGGCTAGTCTCATTGGGCCATTTGTTAAGAATCTAAATGGCACCATCATCGAATGTAATACCGCGTACGGTGGTGCACGCAACAACGCCGAAGAACATATGGAAGTTGCTAAAGAACACGGCTTCACCGACTTTGCCGATGTAGATATCATGGACGCCGATGGCGAATTCAAAATTCCAGTCAAGCAGGGCAAGCATCTAGAATATGATTTGGTAGGCAAAAATTTTGCCAATTATGACGCCATTATTAATCTCGCGCACGGCAAGGGGCACGCCATGGGCGGCTTTGGCGCCAATCTCAAAAACCAGTCCATTGGCATCGCTTCGCGCAACGGCAAAGCTTATATCCACACGGCCGGCAGAACAGATGATCCAAACATGCTCTGGCGTAGCCTCCCAAGGCAGATTGCCTTCATCGAATCCATGGCCGAAGCCGCAACCGCCGTCGCAGATTATCTAAAAGAGAACAATAAGCCTATCGTCTATATTACCGTCATGAACGCACTCTCAGTCGACTGCGACTGCGACGCAAACCAAGGCGACCCAGTCATGGCCGACCTCGGAATTATTGCTAGCTTAGATCCAGTCGCTAACGACCAGGCTTTTATTGATATGATTTGGAATAGCGAAGATCCAGGTGCTAAAAAGCTACGCGCACGCATCGACAGGCAAGAGGGTCGCGAAATCCTTCCATATGCCGAAAGTCTCGGCCTCGGAACGCGCCAATATGAATTAATCGAAGTATAAAGGGAAACTACGAGAATGTTGCGGTTTTATAAAACGGATCCAGAAACTAAGAAATTAACAAAGCTCGAAGGGCCAGAGCCCGATTCCTGGATCGACTTAGTCGAGCCCACCGATGACGAAATTGCCAAAGTTCTCAAGATTACAAACATAGATGCCGACCTGCTTACAAAAATGCGCGACGACGACGAGCTCCCGCGTACAGAAGCAACTAAAAATGCTACACTAATAGTCGTCGATGTTCCTGCTATCGACGACGATGAGCATTATATTACTTATCCAGTCGGCATAATCGCCACTAATGATAATTATTTAGTAACAGTTTCTCCGCGCAGAACAAATATTTTTCAAGATTTTCGCAAAGGTCTTATTTCAAATTTTCGCACCGCTAAAAAGACCCGCTTTCTAATCCAAACCATGAATGCAGTTGCTGCCAAATATCTAGAAATTCTTAACGATATTTATCGCAAACTCGAATACCGCGAAGATATGCTACAGCAGGCTACTAAAAACGAGGACCTCGTCGATTTATTAATGACCGAAAAAACATTGGTCTATTTTACGACCTCGCTAAAAGAAAATAGCTTAGTGCTAGAACGCATTAATAAAGGGTCGGTTTTGCCATTATATGAAGACGACTTGGATATGCTCGAAGATGCCATCATCGAGAACAACCAGGCTATCGATATGGCAGGCATTTATCGCGAAATTGTTCAATCTATGGCAGAAACCTATGCGACCATCATTAGCAACAACCAAAACAACATCATGAAATTCCTCGCCGGCATCACAATCGTGCTTTCAATTCCAACAATGATTTCATCATTCCTCGGCATGAATGTACAATTCGGCATTATCGGCACAGACCCAGCGGCAGCCACCATTATACTAATCATCTCGTTCGTAGTATCAATCGCGACGGCTATTATCCTAAAGAAGAAAGACCTACTTTAAAAAAATGGAAAAACGCTCGGTCGCCATTATTCTTTCTTACAGCGCTCCGATCGTCTTTCTAATAATTGCACTGTTTCTAGGATGGGGGCTCACTAGTTTGTCTCTTATTACAATTTTACTCATCTATACAACATATCTGCGTGCGCATAATTTTTTAGGAAACACCATACCAGGCAAATACAACACGCTCGCTAACTACGCCATTGGCACCACCATCTCTACTGCCGTAATTATGGTAGATATCTACCTAATACATTATCAAACCATAAATCGCCAACTATTCATTAGCCTTTATGCTGCTACTATTATAACTGGACTAATCTTTACAATTACCTTATTTATTACCGATCATACTCGACACACCTCAGGAAAAAGCTACCAAAGAGTCAATATCATCACGATGGTTACATCGATTATTCCTCTAGTAGCCATATTAATTACATCATTAATCGTAGACATAAACTATACATGGTAAAGATTCTAAAACATAATATAATAACAATATGACAGAGAATAAAAACACCGACATTATCGAAGGTCAAGTCGTGAACGAGACCAAAAACAATTCAAAAGCCTTTTTTGCACCAGCCCTCATCGATATAATTATGCTCGCATTGGGTATTACTCTACTAATCTGGGCAGACAAAGTCGTCAACGGAATCTCTATGGCGATTGGCGGACTATTTATTCTCTATGCCACCTATAACTTTATAGCTTACCTTCGTTCCGAAAAGAAAGCCGCCGACACTACGAAGCTTATCGCCGGCATAGCCATGGTGATTGCGGGCATTTTCTTAATTTCCCAAACTGGTTTTATCAAGGAGATAATCTCTTTCATAGTTGGCACTTTTATTATCATTGCTAGCATGATTAGACTCCAAGACTCTTTCAAGTTGCGCAAAATCAACAAGGAGGCAGCAAAGATTCCTCTTGTCCTTTCTAGCATCAGCCTAGTCTGTGGTGTCCTTTGCATTCTCGGCAAAATACTCATACCAGACATTTTTCTACAGATTCTTGGCGTCATGTTAATCATTTTTAGTTTTTCGGATATTTCTGGACTACTTACAACTCATAAAAAATAAAAAATAATTAATTGTTTTTAGTATTCAGCTTATGCTAAAATAATATACATGAACGAGGATGGGAGTTTAGGAATCCCTCATGGCGCTCCTAGTGAGGAGGAGACGCCGAGCGAGGCGCCAATAGCGCCCAACGCCGCAGAGGAGTTATTAAATAATTCGGCCAATACGTCAACCGAAAATCAATTAGACATCTCACACGATACGCCAATCGAGAATCAAACGGTCCCGGTCAACAGCGAACCGATAGATATTTTTGCGCAGCAAGGCGCCATCGCGCCTAACGATATGGCTCCAGAATCCAACATAAGCGAAGATACTCCAACGAGTTTCAACGCTACCTCGCAGGCCACTACTAACCCCACCGCTCAAACTCATCTTTCAAATAACCCTTTTAGTAATCGCAACCATTATCAACACTCCTCACAAAAAACTAGCCCCGACATTCCTCAATTCTTCAGCAATGCAATTGCTACAAACGCCACCGTACAAGCCCCTCGCAAGAGCAGGAAAGGCCTATTTATCGGCATCGGCATCGGATTATTGGCATTAATTGTAGTAATAGTATTATTGAGTAGTATTACTATATTTAGTGGCAAACCAAATTATAAGGAACAAAAATCCGCTTTTAATCGATACGCAAACAAATTGCTATTCAATCTAGATAGCGACAAGGATATACCAGACCGCGAAAAGAATACCGCCTATAGCTATGAGACCATGCAACAAAACAATTACACTATCGATTCATCGTACGTGCTCGACCTAATATCACTGTACGACAATTACTCCTCCTCTCTAGCCAAACTAGATCAATCCAAACTTGACGAAAAATTAAAAACTTATACAGAAGAAAATAAGAGCGCGCTAATATTCATCCAAAAGTACTCAAATGCCGAAGAGCTTGCATCCGACGACATTTACGAACTGTACGCAGTCTCGCCAAACGACGCTAATTCCGCCATAGAATCATATTTATCGCTCTTTAGCGACGGTAATAATTCTTATATGGTAAAATACAAATCCTACAAAGAGGAAGAATTCAATATAGCTCTTAAACTTGCGGAAGAGTACGCAAAATCAGGGTGCCTCTCCAAGACGGTAGATCAACAATGCATCGACAACGTTATCGCTATGGATAAAAACGACATTGGAATCGGCGACCTATCCAACAATATGTTTGCCAATTCAAATAGCGCTAGCCAATTAATACAAGTATCTTATTCAGATTTATCAATGTTTTGTTGGGAAATACGAGACATGCTTAACGGAGGTAATTCATAATTTATGAAAAAAATCAAACTAACATCAATACTTGTACTATCGCTAGTCGTAAGCATATTCATTTCTAGCAATTCCTACGCTGATGAAATCACAAATATTGCCGGCTTCACAGAATTAAATAAATGCTACACGGGCCAAGGCGCCCCTCTTAAAAAAGATATTGGCGACATAAAAAACGGTCTATCGATTGATAAAATGTTTACCGGCGATAAAGACGGAAAAGTTGCGATTCCGAACAACTGGCAAAATACAATTGCCGACGGGAATCTTTCATGCGAACAATTAATCGTAGGTTATGACCGCGCGAGTGTTCTCGGTAACGGCGGCGGAAAGTGGCCAGCACTCATTTCTGGCTCTCCTACGGGTACGCCAGCCACTCTCACTCAAGACAAAGCAATCCCCTGGCTAGAAAAAATGGGATACAAGGCAGAGGCTGGCTCCGGCAGCACGAGCGGCGGTAACTGCGTAAAAATCACATACATAAAAAAGACTAGCGGCAGTTCGTATGCGGACGCTAAGACTAAAAATGGCAAAGAGATTTATACCCACGAACTCTGCGTAGATAAGCTAACTGACAACAAAATTGCATCAGATAGTAAATTCACCGTAAACGAAAACGGCGAGAAAGAGCTTACCAAGGTAAAAGTCAAAAACGGCAAGCTCAACCTTACTAAAGGTTCTGTCGACTTAACAGTCGGAACCACGTGGAAGACTATTGTCGAAAACTTTTACAACACACTCAAAGCCAATCGCGCAACCGTAGAATGGTCAGAAGGCACAAATCACGACGGTACCAGACAGTATTATCATGCCGAACTTAAAATATATGATCCAGCAGACGGACTCAATGGGGGCGTATCAGACGGCGATTATGACAAGAAGAATAATCACTGGGTATTTGATACCAGCGCAGCCAACGCTGCAAAAATAGCCATAAGCAAGAACTCTTCCTACAGCGACGCTTCCGCATTAAAATTTTCAGCCGACCAAAAAACATCCTTACATCAGCACTATTTCGCTACTTATTTTAAGGCTAAATTAATTTGCGAAGGAGATGACGAATATTCAAGCCTTACGGCGGGCGCCGATACTGTTAAGGCTAAGAATGTAACTAGCAAAACATGCTACGCTAGAGCAGAGAACCCTCAGCCAAAACATAACCCATTCACGCCGGCAAAAGTTCACGCGATTACAGATAGTCTGACCTGGTACGTAGACTACACGTTCGAGGAGCTAGTCAACCACATGACCGAAGACGAGCTCACCGGCGCCGCAGCAGCAAACCCAGACGCGGCAAACCAAGATGATAGCGACGCCGCTACACGTGAGCCAGATTGTCAGACTCGTTCGGGGGCGCTCGGTTGGATTATTTGTCCACTCATTACTACCGCCGCCGACTATATTCAAAGAGCATACTCAAACCTCATTGAGCCATTTCTTAGCATCGATGCTATATTATTCGATACTAGCACTAATGGTGGCAAAGCCCTACGCAGCATTTGGTCTATATTCCAAGGCTTCGCAAACCTCGTTTTCGTAATCGTGTTTCTTGTCGTCATCTTCTCACAACTAACTGGAGTAGGTATTGACAATTACGGCATAAAAAAGATTCTCCCGAAATTGATTGTTGGCGCCATACTAATAAATTTGTCTTACTTCATCTGTCAGCTAGCCATCGACCTGTCAAACATACTCGGTCGCGCTATCGGTGGCCTGTTTAATAATATGTCCGCCGAAATAGACAGCGATCTTTCGCAAGTATATGTTAACCTCAACCCCACCGAAGCAACAGGCATGCAAGCATTTTTAGATATCGCCAAAGAAAACCTTGGCATGGTTAAATTCATTGCTGGCATATTAGCTTTCGGCGCATTCCTAGCGGCTGGCCCAGTCATAATTATTCCTGCATTAATGGCCCTTATCTCGCTAGCCGTAGGCGCTTTCTTCCTCTTTGCCTTGCTTGCTATCCGCCAAGCCGTAGCCGTAATCTTAGTAGTCGTATCGCCACTAGCTTTCGCTGCATATATGCTACCAAACACTAAAAGCCTATTCAAAAGATGGCTCGACACATTCAAGGGTCTACTTATGGCTTATCCAATCGCCTCCGCACTCGTATTTGGCGGCGAGTTCGTATCAAAGATTCTCCTAGCAGCCAGCACATCCGACGGCGGTAGCGGCGGAAGCGTCCAAAAAACTATTACGAGCCTCGGCATTATCTTGTCGGCAGCTGTCGTCGCAGTCGCACCTATCTTCTATATTCCAAGTCTTATCAAAAAGAGCCTTAGCGCACTCAGTGGCGTCACTGCTGCGCTCGCGACTAGACAAAAAGCTATCACATCTGGCGCCCAAAAGAGAGTCGACAGCGGTATTCGCAACAGTGGCTGGCAACGTACCGCAAGCGAGAGAAACCAACGTATTGCTGCTGGAATTGGTAAAGACGGCAAATTAACCACATTAGGCCGCTTACAAAACACTTGGCCCTCCAGGGCGTTAAGGGGCGCAGGCGGACGCGCAAAATTAGCCGAGGCCCGTTCGAAAGCATTGGGCAATGTAAACTCCAGTATTACGAGCGACCGCATGTTAACTAGTGCTGGTGTACTTGCCGCCGGTGCCACTATTGCCAACAAAGCCAAGTCGCAACTTGTCGATGACGAAATCGCAAATATGGAAGAAGATACAAAAAACTACAACGTCGACGTAATGGAAGGCCAATTAAAGAAAATATTGTCTAGCAATGAAATTAATGCAGACAATAAAGTTAAGGCCCAAGCTCTCATGAAAAAGCTATCTCAATCTGGCGGCGATGGCAACAAACGGCTCGCGAGCATAATCAGGAACGATACAGCCTCCGATGCAGGTAAACAATTACTAGCCAGCTACGCAACAAGCACGGACATAGCAGGGAATATTGGCAACAAAGATGCCTACGTCGCTCAATACTTACGCGACTTCCAAGCAGGCACAAATAGCGCCGACAAAAGCTTCGAAGTTTGGTCTAGTACAGAAAGGTTTGGCTCCGACGGTAAAAGCCTAGGAAGTAACGAAGAATTCGTTGCTCAAAAACAGCTTGACGACGACGAGCGGCTCCTGCAACAAAGTACAGACAGCCTTAAGCAGACCTACGAGGCTGGCAGTCTCGATAAGGAACGCGCCGCACGCATACAAGGGAATGATAACCTCAACAAGAAAGACGACCAACATAAGATTCTTACAAATGTCAAGAATCTAACCGATGAGCAATATGCGGCTAGACGAAATCCTAAAGACAAAGACTACGTAAATCCATTCGACATAAAACCCAAAAACACACCAAGGCCCGGACAATCGACGCCTTAATAAAAAAACACCCCCAAAGGGGGTGCTTTTTTATAATATCTTTTCGCAAATACAATTATTTGCTTTTCGCATTGCCGACAACCGTTCGTCGGTACCCTTAATCGTCCAGACTAAAATCGGCTTCCGAAGGTTACGTAGAGTATCAACTACTGGAATGTCTAAATCATTTTTGTCTACGGAAATAAAATCACTCAAAAACATCGACCAGTTTACAGCTCTTCGAAAAACCCAATTCTTAATACCTTTGACGTCCTTAAACATACTGTTTGAAAAAAGCTGTCCAACCGGTCGATCGCGAAATAGATGTCTCAGTTTTCGCACAATCAGTGGATGAAAACTTTTTAGAGCGTAATCCCCAACATACCCATCAAGTAATCGCACCAAGGCTTTTTCGAGCTTACCTACAGGAGCATCAGATTTTAGCTCGATAATAATCGGCACAGCCCCGTTTATTAACGCCAAGACATCTTTTAGCAAGGGAATACGCTCATCTGTTCCATGGAGCCGATATTTTTTAAGCTTTGCTGCAGACAAAGTTTTTATCTCAATATCCGCACCGCACATCCGTTTGATATTATCGTCATGAAAAACCGCCACACGCCCATCGGCTAACAAGTGGACATCCAGTTCAATAATATAACCAGCACGCACCGCCGCGCCAAAAGCCGTCATCGAATTTTCCGGCACGCCGCCACCGTGAAGGCCGCGATGCGCTATCAATGACGAGAATAGAAAATCTAGATTTTTCTTGCGCATTAAATAGCCAATTGATCCACCCAATAATACACTTGTTTACGACCACCAGGTTGGCGCGCAAGTTCTCCCGACATCGCAAAGCCCTGTTCTGGAGCAGATCCGACCGCTTTCTCAGCTACGACGCGAAAAGTATCCACTTCGCCCGAACCACCATGCGTGCAAAATGGAATTACAATCTTACCCGTAAAGACATGTCTTTCCAAGAATGTATACATAATCATTGGCAAATCGCTGCACCAAATCGGATAGCCAATAAAAATCGTGTCATAATCGTCAAAGCCTGGCACATCCTCAGCGTATTCAGGGCGCTCCTGCATGGCACGTTCTTCTGTCGCTTTTACAAGCTTTTGGTCATAGCTATCTGGGTATGGTTCTTTTGGCATAATCTGAAAGCTAGTAACATCGTGTCCATCTTCTTTAAGCTTTGCTACAATCGCATCTGCCATCATTGCCGTATTACCAACTTCATTCTTCTCGCCAGCAACAACATCCTCGCCGCCCGCCGAAAAGAAACATACTAATACCTTACTCATTTTTCCTCCTATTTAAAAAATTCTACCGTTACTTTTCCATTACCCATTACACTTTCAAGCGATTCCGGGCTCACGATTCTACCCAAACGCGTATATTCATACTGCGTATCGAAAGATTTATAAAAAATCACTATCGTATTATCACCATACAACATCACATCGCCAGCATTAATGTGCTCTGGCTTATAGTTTTTTACAGGCAAAGTGTCGCTGCCCGTATAGTATTTTTCATTATTATTCAGATCAAGCATCTCTAGCTCAAACGGGGTAGAGGTTGCAAACTCTTGGCCGGCCTTACCAGAATCGACAGACATTAAATAGCTTTCGCCATTTACCCTAATTGAAATATATTTAATACCCGTATTCTCCTCCTCTTTTTGTACTTCTGATTCAGCTCCGACTGACACATCTTGAGTTTTCTTGCGTTTTTCTTTCTTAATTGATTCGAAGCCAGTCCTCATAAAAATGGACATGCTAACCATCGCAATAACCATTGTTGCCAAAATCAAGATGATTTTCTTTTTATCACTACTTTCCATTAGCGTTTTCGTCTCGCTTTGTTATACTATATATTGTACAACAGATATGCTCGAACAGAAAATTTACAGCCTAGAAGAGGCAGGGCAGAAAACAAATTTAAGTGCAAAGATACTGCACTCTTTTTGCGACCATAATCTTATTCCTGGGATTAAGCCCGGCACGAAAGCGCCACGCTTCGACGAATACGATATCCAATGGATCAAAATTGTCGACAATCTCAAACATTGCCGCATGACCAACGATGAGATATATAAATACGCTCAACTTTTCGCCAAAGGTAGCGCGACTATACCAGAACGTAAAGCGATGCTTAAGGAAAAGACCCAAGAGCTCGAGGCCGAAATGTATGAGCTCCAAGCCAGTCTCGACTTTATCAATTATCGCCAACAATATTATGATCGCATCCTTGAACAAGATATCGACGGCGCCGCCGAAGTTTTACTTGAATCAGATATGTGTATGTTTTAGTCTTTTAGCCAAATCAGCGCTAAATTGCGAAAATGCTTTTCGCCTTCAATATTCCCCCTATAGGAATTAATCAAATCCTTATGACAAACTGTACATAGGCCCGAGTCGATAATATTTTCCATTTTTACGCCAGCTCTTTCGAGTAGCCAAGTGTTACAGCGTACCGTATCAATATAATATTTATTATTTTTTTGAACCGTTATCTCGTTGATTATTTCTGGATACGCCTTTGCAAATTCCCCATATACATCCTGGTCAACTTCGAAATGATCTTGGCGTATACTCGGGCAGATTACACAAATCAAATCCGAAGTCCTCGTGCCATACTCTGCAACCATTTTGCGAAGCCCATTCTGAGCAATTTTTTGCAAAGTGCCACGCCAACCCGAATGAATGTTCGCAATTGCATGATGTATTGGGTCATACATTAATAAAGAGATACAATCTGCAACTTTAGTACACAAAACAGCACCGCGTTTTGCGGTCACTAGTCCATCCGTATCCTTAAACTTGCGCACCGCATCGTCATATTCCGCCACCACATCAGTATGCGCCTGAAAGGGCATTACCAAATCTTCAACGCGAACGCCTAGTTCGCTCGCAATTCCAGAATAATCTACCTCAGGCGAAATTGGTTCATAATGATAGCCCTTTGCGCCTCGGATTGCAAAAGCTACACCAAGTTCAGGATACTTCTCTAACTCAGGAAAAACTAAGTACTCCGCCTTCTCGCCTACGATATGCTTTACATGTCCATTATCTAGCATCATTCGCTGCAAGCCCAAAGCTCTTCATTGTCGTCATCGTCACGGCTTTGCTCAAGCTCTTGAATGGCCTTTTCCTCTTCGCTATTATCCTGGTCCATATCTATATTATACCTCATCGTAAAAGCAAAACCGGGCATTGGGCGAACCTTGGGCTCTCATCCTGCGCTGCAGCCAACAAAAAACTGCCCAAAGGGCATTTTCTTGATTGGCTGGACCGGCAGGATTCGAACCTGCGAATGCTGGGACCAAAACCCAGTGCCTTACCGCTTGGCGACGGTCCAATCTTTCAAAATTCTATCACAAAAAGAAATCTTTGTCGAATGAGGTTATATAAAAAGGTCCCCCACTAGGGGAGACCACGAAGGCGCTACGAAGCTGCGCATAACGAAAAATTACAGCGGCATAATAATGGTGACGGTATTCGAAACATATACAGCATCATTCTCTAGCCAAATCCATACTTCATGCTTATTATTAACCGATACAAATTGGCATCCGCTCTTATCGGGCAACAGATCGAAATAATAATTTGCGATGATATTTTCCTCATGTTCGACCGTAATATAAACTCGCCCATTTTGGTTAACCGTAAAACACCCGTCAATCAAAGATTTACGCTCATAGAAATCGCGGTTAATAGCACCATACAAGACATTCCCTTTACTAGCGGTTATTTGATCATAATTGCCACTAGTTGCATCATAATAATACACTTCGTCCAACATCGGCGGTATTGTTCCGCTCGAATCCGGGCCATACGTAAACATCTGGGGCTCACCGACGCCTGCAAGGCGTATTTCAAAGTTGAAATTTGCAAGTTCATCAGGACTCATACCAGCCTTATCATGAAACTCGCGTAGCGCCGCCAAAGGAATCATTTTTACCCCAGGCATCACTGAGCGAACTCTCGGGACTACGAGCTCGTTATAGAGATTGTCTATATCATCAGCATTCATACTTTTTACCTCCGTTATTAATGTGCAAAATCTACAAATATATAATCCTAAAATTATAAAATCTGCAAGCATTAGCACTTGACTAAAACGGCAATCTATGATATAATAGAGACATATATGCTCCTAGTCTTTTGGCTCGAGCCCTTTCTTGCTAAAATATATTTATGAGCAAGATACTTATTAGCGCCCGCAGTCTCCGTAAGTCTTACGGCAAACGCAATAGCAAATTTGAGGCACTACGTGGCGTTACGTTGAATATTCACGAGGGAGAATCGGTAGCCATTATCGGCAAGTCTGGTTCTGGCAAATCTACGCTAATGCATCTACTAGCGCTCCTAGACAAGCCGACTCGTGGTGAAATTACCCTAAACGGTCATCCTACCGCCAAGCTACGCGCCCGCAAACTCAATACTATTCGCAATAAAAAGTTTGGCTTCGTTTTTCAAAGCTTCTTCATGAATCCTAACGACACCGTACTAAACAACGTGATTCTTCCGCTAAAAATCGCCGGTGTTGGATATAGAGAACGCCACCGCCGCGCCGTCTCCGCCCTCAAGACCGTTGATCTCGATGACAAGCGCAACAATAAAGCCAGCGACCTGTCTGGCGGCCAAAAACAACGCGTCTGCATTGCGCGCGCTATCGTTAATGGCCCTAAGGTCATCTTCGCAGATGAGCCAACCGGGAATCTCGACTCTGCTACTGGCGACAAAATAATCAACCTCCTATTCAAGCTTAACCGCGAGAAGGGAATTACTCTTATCATCGTTACTCACGACCAAGATTTAGCAAACAAATGTCAACGCCAAATCAACATCAAAGATGGCCGTATCGTCTCAGACTCCTCTGCCGACGTGGAACAGGACGATGACGGAGACGAAGAAATTCGCGAAATCGTCGCCGAAAGCGAAGACGACGACGACGAGGATGCGACCCCAGACAAGTTCGAAGGCGATAACAATATTGACGGCATGCTCGACCAAAAGCACCCAGTCCACCATATAAACATTGAAGAAGACGAGGAGGACCTATAATGAAACTTTTAGATATCATTCGGGACGCAAACGCCAATCTACTCCGCAATAAGTTGCGCAGCTTCCTAACTATCCTTGCCATTTTCATCGGCTCTTTCTCGATTATTTCAACCTCCGCTATTCAGGCGGGCGTCAATGATTTCATCGATCAACAGGTTGACAGCTATGGCGGCGAAGGCTATCTCGCCGTCGTGTCGAAAGACTCTTTCGACGCCCTCGAAGGCCTAACCGGAGCCATGGGTGGCGGCAATAATACCCCCATTGAATATAAAGAAGACAAGATTCAAGACGGCATGACCCCCATCACTAACGAGCAGCTCGACAAAATCAAAAAAATCGACGGCATCGATGGCGATAGCCTTGTAGAGCAAAAATCTTTAAACATATCCTACGTCAGCAGTAAAAAGACCGACAAAAAATATCTTATCGGTGCCGAAGCTTTGCCACCAGGCAACATCAAAGTTGAAACTACCACCGGCGGACAACTCGACTTGCAGGGTGATGAATATCAAATTCAGCTCGAGAAAAAATATGTCGATGTACTCGGATATACAGAAGAAAACATAATTGGCGAAAAAATCCAGCTCGTCGTAGTCGACCAATTCAAGCATACTCAGAAAACTTTTAACGTAAAAGTTGTTGGCGTAATTGCGCCTGGCGTAGTATCAATGGGCTATTCCTACGTGAATAACAAAACAGCCGACGACATCTATGCTGAAAATACTAAATACTACCCAGCAGAATATAAAGACCGCGTCGTTGCAATAGCTGTAAATTACGACTACAAAAATCACTCAGCAAAGGAAATAAAAGACAAGCTTGAAGACATCGGCCTATCCGCCATGACTATCGACGACATTATCGGCTCAATCAAAACATTCTTTGATGTCATATTGACCGTATTCAAGATCTTTGGCTTTATCGCCTTGCTGGCGGCCGCCATCGGCATCATTAATACGCTCTTTATGTCCGTCCAAGAACGCACTCGCGAAATCGGCCTCGACAAAGCATTAGGCATGTCGTCCGCACGTGTCTTCCTTAGCTTTAGCATCGAAGCTATCTCGCTCGGTTTTTGGGGCTCCGTATTTGGCATTACCGTATCGATGATACTCGGCAACATTGCCAATAATATTTTCCACGCCGAAGGCGGTTTCCTCGAAAGCTTCCCATCTTTCAACCTTGCGACCTACACCATCAAAGACATCATTATTGTCACTGCTCTGATCATGTTTATATCGTTCCTGGCCGGAACGCTTCCAGCCAGACGCGCCGCTAGCAAAAACCCTATTGATGCATTACGCTACGAATAAACCTCTCTTGGCTAACCATAAGATATATGCTTTAATAGCATAACTGAGTACTCCAAAGTTACAACCCAGATACGATGGCACACAAGAAAAGCACCACCGGCCTAGCCGGTGGTTTTTGATGTGGAGGTTTATAGAAAACCCAGAAAATACGCTACCATGACGAGAGCGAACACATATTTCGTGAATCCCCTCAGTCCAAAAATGCCCAGAATAGCGCTGATAATACAATAGATAATGCTACTAACGACCACCATGGCCGTAATACCGATCATTGTAGCAAACAGAAAAAACGCGACCGCTATAGCGAGATAAGCGCGCAGCCAATACATTCTCATCACCTCCTTAAAGGTACCAACTTTCGTAAGCAGTTCAGACTCAATTATGACACTTTTGCATCTAGCTGTCAAAGCATATTTTTGCTATAATTAACAGATGAATGCAAAAATCGACAAACTCGTTCCAGGCGGGCAGGGGATCGCCACACTTGCCGATGGCAAGAAAGCTTTTTTATGGAATGCATTACCGGGGGAAGAAGTCGAATTTGAAATTACTAAAAACAAGCATAGTTATTGCGAGGGTATCGCCACAAAAGTCATCTCATCATCACCACTTCGCATCGAGCCGAAAGACGCATGTTATCTCTCGACTAGCCCCTGGCAAATTATTGACTATGCGGAAGAATTGTCTCAAAAACAATCCCTCGTCAAAGAATGTCTTCGTCAACAGCACATCGATGCCCCCGTTGAGCCTACTATTACCGACGGTAAGGATTTTTACTACCGCAACAAAATGGAGTATTCTCTCTACTGGAGCCACGAAGATAATCTTATCTATCCAGCTTTCCATACGCGCGGCACGCATCGCAAATCGCCTATAGCGCAAAGCTCAATCGAACGCCCAGAAATCTTCGCAGAAGCCCAAAGAATTATCGCCGGCCTTAACGCTAAACATGCCGAAGCGCGCGCCTATCAGTCGCTCCTGATTCGCTGCGATCAACAAGGCAAAGTATCCTCGGCACTCTTTGAGAATCGCAAACCGCATCCGATCATGAGTCTGCTTGAAGATTCTATCTGTAATTACAAATACTCCTACTCGCCGAACGGGTTTTTCCAAATAAATCTACCCGTCTACGAATTAGTTCTCAAAGAAATATCAAAACATATCACTACCGACAAAGTCCTCGACCTTTACGCAGGCGTTGGCAGTATTGGCTTAAGTGTTGCCCGCAATAAAAACCTCACGCTCGTTGAAGTTAATGGCGCTGCTTTTGCCGAAATGCAAAACAATGCTAAGGGAACCACCGCCAATTGTGTACTCGCTAAATCCGAGGATGTCACAGAATATATTGCTCCGGATTGCACTGTCATTCTTGACCCACCACGTGCCGGATGCGATCAAAAACTCATCGAGAAGCTAAACGAAGTTCAGCCAGAAAAAATTATCTACCTTAGCTGCAATCCCATCACACAGGCGCGCGATCTTGCATCGCTACATGGTTATCGTATAGCAAAACTACAGCCATACAACTTTTTCCCGCGCACTCCACATATTGAGAATCTCGCCATTCTCGAAAAAGCTTAATGGCTCTATTTATGCTAGAATAGTCCTATGATTATCTCGATTCTTGGAGCTGGCGTATTCGGAAAAGCGCTCGGCAAAATTCTCACCGACAACCATCACGAAGTAAAATATTATGACCCTTACGTCTACCCAGACATACCGTTAGAGCGAGCTACTTACCAAGCCAACGCCATCGCCATCGTTATTCCATCTGCCAATCTGCCAGAATTTCTCGAAACATACCCTTCACATCTAAAAAAGCTCCCAACCATTTTGGCAACAAAGGGCATCTGCGATCCCAGCATGTTTGACGATTTTGAACAGTTTTCAGCCATTTCCGGACCAGGCTTTGCTCAAGAAATAATCGACGGAAAACCTGCCACATTTACCGCTTCCGCGCCCTTCGCTATGGGATTGCTTAAGAACGAGCAAATCCAAATCGAGCTACAAGAAGATTTACTCGGTATCCTACTTTGCGGCTCGCTCAAGAACATCTATGCTATCGGCGCTGGCTATCATGGCGACTCCGAAAACGATTCAGCCATTTTTATCCAACACGCTCATGCCGAAATGCAAAAATACCTCAAAGATCACGGCGCTCAGCCATACACGGCCGAACTAGCCTGCGGCATTGGCGACCTAATTCTTACCTGTACTCACGACACTTCTCGCAACTACATGTGCGGCGTTCGCCTACGCGAAGGAAAGAGTTTGCCAGAAATAATCGACGAACTAAAGACTGTCGAAGGTGTATCTGCGCTCAGCAAAATCGACCATGCAGATTATATGATTCTTGACGAAATATACGACCTTGTTGGCCAAATAGATTAAAGTAGCCCTTCAATATAACTCACCGAAACATCTTTTGTTTGAAAGTTCGTTTGACGTATATGCGCATCGGCCACCAAAAGCGTTCGCGCAATTTTGTCATCATATTCCTGACCAAGGGACTCTTTGTATTTCTCCGAAAGTTGCTTTAAATAGCCTTGTTCAATATCATTCGTAGCCGACTCGCACAACGAGGCGAAACCGTCAAAAAGGCGTCGCTTTGCCGTCTCAGGTTTGTCGTCATAACTTTCATAAAACGCCGTCAGCTTATCATATTCTTCAAGAATAGCGCCATATAGTGCTTTGCTATTTTTCGCATCCTTAAACTGCAAAAATAGCTGCTCCATCGCATAAACTTCATTGTCAGTTATCTTCTTCCGCGCCAGAAGATATTTAAACAAATCAACCTTATCAATATCATCGCAAAAGATCGCACTATAATAAACCCGACTAAGTTTTGCATCGGCAGAATGAACATATTTTTCAATGCTCTTATTCTTCTGCTTAGCAAACCAAAGATCATGACATTTATTCTCAACGTCATCTGCAACCTTATATTTATCCGTCGCATAACCGTTCAGAAAAGCTTTTAATTTCGAATCGTATCGCTTAACCCCGTCTAGGCACAGCACCCAGCCCAGGGCCTCTTCAAACTCATCTTTTTCGGACTCATTCACATATTTAATACGATTACGATTCTTTATTGGCCAAACATCGCCAACGCGCGGCCAAAACAACTCATATACAAGTTTTTCCATCGCATTATTTAAGCCGGCATCTTCGCCTGGCAAAGTTTTCCAAAAATAATTCAAAAGATCGCACGCCATCCAATACAAGTTATAATCTTCATCGTTTTTAATAGTTAAATTCTTAAGAATACTCACGACCGCGGGCAAAACATTGCTGTATTTTTTGTAATCTGCCACCTGCATATAATTACATAGATAAAAGGCAATAAAATTCCGGTTATATTCTCCAGAAATTATTTCTTTTTGAATTTGCTTATCTGCGGCAGTAGAGAAATTTACAAGTTGCGGATACTTAAAAAAGACGCACGGATCGTTCGTTTCCGTGTAGCTTTTGAGGCTAACATTTATAGTTTCGAGACGTAAAAACTTTTCCCGAATATCTTCGCCTAATAAGTCATTCAAACGCTCATAGAACGTACCAACATTTCGCGACAAATTATTATATTCAAAGAAATCGTAAAAGAAGTGAACCAACTTTGCAATGTCCACTTTATCAAAAATATAACAAGCACGAAAGATTAATAGCTCGCGTTCGAAATCCAATTTATCTTCATCAAATCTTAAATGTGAATCCCCACCAATGCAGCGCTCATAACTGACCGCTCTTACCCAATCTTCGGTGCTGATCATAAAATTATCTGGACACAGAAAGCGCGCTAGCAAGACGCACATAAAATCCATTTCATCTTCATCGACAAACAAAAAATTACAACAGTTGTCTTCCAAAATGTTTTTGATCATGAGCGAATCGCCGGACATCTGCGAAATAATACTTGGTTCGGCAAAATCCGACATCGGAATCGTATTAATAATATCTAGATACTCTCTAAACTGTGCCGCATCAGTCACAATACTATTACTAGTCAAACAATCCGCGTAGCGTGATTTCATTACGACACTATCATTCAACGCCGCAACGCCCAATTTACCAAAATATTCATTATGTATCTTTAAAAAGCGCTCGTTTTTCAGTAGACGACTCATTTTTACGAGTTGAGCCGTGCCGTCTATATGGCCGTAAGTATCTTTTCGTAGTCGATCGAATATCTCACGATATTTTGGGCTAACTAAATGACTTGTCTTATAGCTTTGAAACACAAATCCACCCAAATCACCATTTGCGTCAAACGAAATACCCTTCCGCATCAACACGCGCACCGAACGCGAGATAATATGAAACCGATACGAACGAAACATATCAATTACTTCATAGTGATCCAATGCGCGAATAATCTCATTGTAAGCATCTGGATTGTCGGCATATTTCAACTCGTATTCCTTCAGTTTTCGACCATCCAACGCATAAAAATGAATTACTGCATCGTGCAAAGACGAATAGCGCGGTATTATCGTCTCAAAATAAACAATCCGACGACATATTTTTTCGAAATCGCCAGCTTTTTCGAAGCTAAAAATAGCATCCCCATTCTTTGCGCCATCACCTCTTGCCATATATAATTATTATATGGAATTCGAGAACGCTTATCAACACCTTAACGACCAGCAGCGCGCCGCTGTTGACCATATCGACGGACCATTATTAGTTATTGCGGGACCAGGCACCGGTAAGACCCAGCTTCTTTCCGTTCGCGTTGCTAATATTCTTAGACAAACCGACGTTGGACCAGAAAACATCCTTTGTTTAACTTTCACCGAAACCGGCGCTAGTAATATGCGCAAACGTCTCGCCGATTTTATTGGCCCCGAGGCCTATAAAGTCCAAATTCAAACCTATCATGCTTTCGGCTCCTACATTCTTCAAGAGCATCGCCCAGATTTAACTGCCGCCATCGATGAGCTTGAACGTTTTACTATGATTCGCGACATTCAAGAGTCACTCGACCCAACTGACATTCTGCGCCCAGAGTTTTATACTAGCTCTATCATTTCCGCTATTTCCGACTTAAAATCCGCAGCCTTGTCGCCAGAAGATATTCGCAAAATCGTCAATCGCAACCAGATTGATTCTGCTAAGATTTATTCTGCCATATCAGAAGA
Organism: Candidatus Saccharimonadota bacterium; assembly: GCA_016290315.1. Lineage (GTDB taxonomy): Bacteria > Patescibacteriota > Saccharimonadia > Saccharimonadales > Saccharimonadaceae > UBA2834. Next base: position 19,077 of record JAEETK010000009.1, read on the forward strand.
AATCCAAAGCACGCGCGGTTTGCGCTATCCGAAATCCGCCGAAGTATACGGACGTATTCTTGACGCCATTAAAACTTTTGTCGATGCGCCAAGCTCGCCCGAATATATTGTTGGAAAAGTCGAACCAATCGCAAATATTTACTATCGCTCGCTCGCCGAAGCTCTACTTGCAGAAGAAAACTCCGCTAAACCATCTTCAAAACTGCCCGGGAAATGGCGAGATAAGTATTTTAAGAAGGATAAAAACGACAACTACGTTTTTGGCGACGATATAGCTAATAAGAAATTACTCAGCCTCGCCAATATTATGGAGAAGTATAGCACTGCACTAAACGCATCTGGGCTCTTCGACTATGACGACATGATTCTAAATGCCATCGATTTGCTTAAGAATGATGACGAAAAACGCTATAACGCCCAAGAACGCTTCCAATATATTCTACTCGACGAGTTTCAAGATACCAATGATGCTCAAGCGCAGTTAGTTAGCCTACTTACCGACAATCCTAGCAATGAAGGTAAGCCAAATATCATGGCCGTCGGCGATGACGATCAGGCCATTTACGGCTTTCAAGGCGCCAATACGTCTAACTTCTTCGATTTTGACGCCAAATATCACCCAAAACAAATCTTCCTTACTAAGAACTACCGCTCCTCGGCGCCAATTCTTGAACTATCGCACAATATTATTGAACAGGCGACGGACCGTTTCTGTAAGGCGCCAAACGTCAATATTGATAAGCACATCTCAGCCGAAAACGCACCCGACCAAACAAATATCGAGATTCGCGAATTTAAAGCTTATCAAGCCGAATATTCATATATCGCTCGCGAAATACGCAAAATACTCGATAATGGCACAGCGGGAAATAATATCGCTATTATCGCGCCAAAGCATAAATATCTGGTTTCTATCTTGCCGTACCTTCACGCGCTGGACATTCCTGTTTCATACACGCGTCGCGAAAATATCCTTGAGGATAGTAATATCAACGAGCTACTCAATTTCTGCCACGCATTACTCGCCATTGCGCAGAATCCAAAATACGCCGACACATACTGGTTCCAATTATTATCCATGCCATGTTGGAATCTCGAACCAAGAACCATCATCGAATTAATTCAATCAGCAAAATACAGCAAGCGCAGCATCCTCGAGCACATGCTTGAGGGGGATAATGAACAGTTGAAAGAAATCGCGAATTTTATCACGGAACTTTCCGCCCAAACAGAAACGTATTCAGCCGAATACATCATCAATATTGCCTGTAAAAAACTCTTTGATGACGAACTTGATAATTACGAACTATTTAGCAACCTGAATACGCTTCGTGACATGCTTTCGGCAAAAAAGACTAGAAATAGCGAAAAACTCAAGCTAGCCGATTTTATACATATGCTAGACGCCTACAATAACGCCGAAATGGCCATCTTAAATAAATCACCTTACCACGAATCCGACACGGCCGTACAACTACAAACCGTACACTCCGCCAAGGGGCTAGAATACGAACACGTATTCTTGATTGCGGCCGATAACAAAAACTGGAGCGAAGCAAAAGGGAATACTGATCTTATCACCTTACCGCGCAACCTTGAGCATGTCCGCCATACTGGCGACTCGGCCGACGAGAAAATTCGCGTATTCTTCGTTGCGCTAACTCGCGCAAAAGCATATTTGCACCTTACCTACAGCCTCTCTGACTTTGCCGGACACACCGCCGACCGTCTGAAATATCTAGATATCCGCGAAAATGAAAATCATTCTCAAATTAGCAAGGTTACCCCAGAAGAGTTTGCCGAAATTATCCCTAGCGAAGCCGACGAATTACAACCAAGCGACATCGCTCCAGATAAGTGGCTCGACAATTATATTCCCGACGACGAAACCCGCAAAAACCTACTCTTGCCATATGTCGAGAAATATCGCATTTCGCCTACCCATCTCAATACCTTCCTGGACTTACGCTACGGAGAAGGCCCCATCACATTTCTGCGCAACTACATCATTGGCGAGCCTAGCGATGAATCCAACAGCTTCGCCCTCATCTACGGAAGCCTCATCCATGAGATAATGGACGAGATTAATAAGGAGAATATTAGCAACGAGGAGGCTATCGAGCGGTTTGAGAAACGCATCGATGAGGCTGACACGGACGAAAAAACCAAAGAGGACCTGCATAAACGCGGCCGGGCAGAGCTGGCTAAATTCCTCAGCGAACGCGGCGACTTGATTCGCAACACTAACGCTGAATCCGAACGCGGCTTCTTTACGGAAACCATCACACTTGGCGACGCTATTTTAACTGGCAAAATCGATCGCGTAGAAATCGATGAAGATACTAAAACCATAACCGTCGCAGACTTCAAAACCGGAAACGCCAAGCATAAATGGAGCACCTACGACACGACATTTGCCTATAAAATCCAATTGTATTTTTATAAATTCCTAATCGAGAATTCTAAAGATTTTCGCAACTATAAGGTCAAAACTGGACGCATCGACTATATCTCGCCAGACGACGAAGGCGATATCGTTTCGTTAGAGCTAGAGTTTAACGAGAAAGACTCCGCAGATATAAAACATCTTATCCAGGCCGTATTCCGCCACATCAAGACCCTCGATCTCCCAGACACCACTGCAGCTCTAGAGAGCAGTAATCCAACAAAAGCATTCTATGACCAGCTAATTGCCGAAGTGTAGATCACTACTATTGCCGCATTCCCAATAAAATGTTATAATTATGTAGCTTTAGATAACCTTAAGTGTTCTTTTCCCAAAAAGGAGGTGAAAAACAAACATGTTGTTTTTTGGCAGTCACATAATCTCAGGGTTCTACAAGAAAAAGCTTCCGCCAACGCTCAAGTCGACAGAAGGCCAGTTACAGCATAGGACAATGAGGTGCCCCTATTGCTCTGAGACGGGACAGCGGATCAATACAACATTGTTTCCCACTGTAAGCGAATGTCCTTTCTGTGGCGGCCGACGGCGCATTATTTACTGATTGCATCTCTCACTAAAACCACCCCACGCCACCGTCAATATGCGGTGGTTTTTTTCATGAAACAACATTGTCTAACATCGCAAGGCGCATATCGCACCATCATCTACACGCCGTTTTGGGCAGAAAATGCCATATTTTGACAAAAAACCACAAAAAACTATTGCATGATTATTCGTCTCGTGATATATTTCTACCAGACATCGCAAAAATAGCTTTTAAGCTAGCGACTGCTCTTTAGAAAAACCAGAAAGCATGAGCCGTTCTAAATGACACCCAAACGCGCGGTGTCTATGAAGCATTTTGTTTGAGCAATCTATCAGGGAGGTGATAGTATGTCTTTTGCTGTAGAAGAATATAGAAATGGCGTCAGAATGGGCAGCAAAGTCGTACAGGACGGAGTCGAGCTCGCCAGACTCATTGAAGGCGCACATTTGACCGGAACCACATATGAAGCCAATGCCAGCCAGAGTCTGTACGGACCGCAGGTAACTGCGAACGCTCCGAAGGATGCCGACTCGGTCCGTTGGAGAACATATTAAGTAAGTAAAAACTCACTCATGCTTTCACAAAAGGCCACCGCCTCGCGGTGGCCTATTTTCATAAAAACCTGTATAATAATACTAATCGAATCATGCTTCGGCCCCTGATTCAGATTCATAAATTTCCAGACGCCAATATTGCGTCACCCACATCTATAAAAACGCAATCAGCAAAGGATTTTTATGAATCAAAACTCTCTTCAAACAAACCTTCATGAACCAATCGACGTCGATGCTAGTTTCTCGCGTAGTATTCTTGGACATTGCCGCCCCATCACTTTTCGCACTCAATCCGGCAGAGAAGTGCAAATCGCTCAAGTCGGCCTCGTTCATCCCAAATACGACGGGCTCAAAACTATTTACGCCTTCGACATCACCGACGGCGCTACCGATTACCGCATTACGCTCGATACCGATTCGCTCAACTGGTATCTAGAATTCGAGGGGGATCATTATGAATGATACTATATACATTGATCTCAATTCTTGTTTTGCCACCATTGAGCAACAATCTCGCCCCATGCTGCGCGGGCGCCCTGTTGCCATTACTAATCGCATCACTCCTAATGCCTGTATTATTGCCGCTAGTTACGAAGCAAAAGCGCGCGGCATTAAAGTTGGTATGCGCCGCATGGAGGCCAACGCAATTTGCCCAGAGTTAATTTTTGCCGAGACCGAGCCAAGCAAGTATATTTTCGTGCACAACAAACTCAAGCACATCATGCAGGATTATTCCGCCGACGTCACTATGAAATCTATCGATGAAGGCGTCATTAATCTCGCCGCCGCGCCACCGCACATCAAAACTCGCAATCGTGCCGAAATTGGTCGAGAAATTAAACAGCGCCTCCTAACAGAAGTTGGCGATTATATGCGCTGTAATGTTGGTATTAGTAGTAATCGCTTCTTAGCCAAGCTCGCCGCCGAATTGCATAAACCTGACGGTCTAGACGAAATAACCCCCGACAACCAACGCGCCATCTTCGCCAAGCTCAAGCTAACCGACCTTCCCGGCATCAATACGCGTATGGAGCGTCGCCTTAACGCGGTTAGCATTTACACGCCGCTTCAGTTTCTTGACGCCGACGAGGATACTCTCGTTAAACTCGTTTGTAAAAGCATTGATGGTAGCAAATGGTACCAGCGCCTACGTGGCATCGAAGTAGACGACTATATTAGCGACATCAAATCCGTTGGTCGCCAATACGTCTTAGAGAGCCGTCATCTCACTAGAGAAGAAACCCGCGCTCGCATTTTACATCTATCCGAGGACGTTGGCTATCGCCTCCGCAGCAAGCACCTCTATGCACGCGGCGTTTACGTCTGGACTTATGGCTACGACGATATTTACTCGCATAAATCCACTATTTTAAAACGCGCAATTAACACCGATCGAGACATCTGCAACTGCGCCAGTCAACTTTTTCTAAACTTACCCAGCCCCGTCCGTATTATTGGTATTACGCTCTATAAGCTACAAAAAGAAGCCGACGCGCAGCTAACCCTCTATCAAAAACAAATCGACCGCGCCGAGAGTGTCTGTGCTGCCATCGATAAGATTAATTACCGCTTCGGCTCGCGTAAAGTCCATTCCGCCGCCTCGCACGGTACCGAGCATGTGAAAACTAAAATTCCATTTGGCTCTACTCGCTATCTCGACCATTCAATCACGTGACGGCGTTTTTATCTTAAACTGTTATATAATAAAGAGGATACAAAAAGTAGCAAGCGAGGAGCACTATGGACGAACGCGAAAATCTTACTATTATTGACGGCAAAAGCGTATTCTATCGCGGCTACTACGCCATGGGACACCTATCTTTACCGGACGGCACGCCGACTGGTGGCGTATTTGGCTTTGCTACCATGCTGATTGAAATCATTGAGAAACTTGAACCAGAATATATCGCCGTCGCATGGGATAAATCCAAGACCAATATTCGCAGTCGTCGCTCCATTTATGCCGACTACAAAGCAAACCGCAAGCCGGCACCGCCAGATTTTTACGCCCAAATACCTTATCTTATGGAATTGCTTGAGGCTTTCCACATCCCGCTATACGAATTTGACGATTATGAAGCAGATGACATAATTGGCACGCTTGCTCGCAAAGCACAAGCGGCAGATAAGCGTGTCGAAATCATTTCTGGCGATCTCGATATGCTCCAAATCGTAGACGAGCACATTAAAATGTACCAACTCAAGCGCGGCTTTTCGGACGTTGCGGAATTTAACATTCCAGACGTCGAAGCAAAATACGGTCTCAAAAAATCACAATTCCTCGATCTTAAATCGCTAAAAGGCGACTCCTCGGACAATATCCCTGGCGTGCCTGGTATTGGCGAAAAAGGCGCCATCAAATTACTTCAAGAGTACGAAACCCTCGAAAATCTTTATGCGCATATTGACGAAATCCCCGGCGCCACCGGCGCAAAACTTCGCGACGGCAAAGAGCTAGCATTTATTAGTAAACGACTTGCTCAAATTCAGTTTGATGCACCAGTTGAATTCGACCCAGAATCCACCAAACTAGCAGATTTCAAGCCCGAAAAGGTCGTTTCCGAGCTTCAAAAACTACAATTTAACTCCCTAATTCGCAAATTTGTAAAACTTTTCCCAAACACAAAGCTAGATAATGTTGCAAAAATTACAACACCAACCACAAAAGCCCCTGTTGTAAAAAAGACAACACAGACGCCGAGCAAGATTCCAACTGATATTCTGCCACCACCCGCGGATATCGAAGTAGAAATACCCGATAACTTATACATCTCTTACGACGTAAAAGCCGATATGCACGACCGACCAGAACTAGCCGAGGAAATCCTCAAAGGCCGTCCATTTTGGGACTTAGGGCAAGTCGATTTCTTACTCGACCCCTTAGCTAGAAAGACCGAGCAAATGCTCTTAATTAAGCCAGTCGACCCTCAAACACGCTATATTCAACAGCGCCAACAGCTGGCTGTTATTCCCAAGCTTGAAGAAATAGCCACCAAATTCGATATGCCACTCATCCCTGTACTCTACAAAATGGAGAAAGAGGGTGTCGCAATAGCATCCGATCGTTTCGATGCACTCAAAAAGGAATTCTCCGCCGAAATCGCCGAACTCGAGCAAAAAATCTACACAATGTCTGGCCAGAGTTTCAATATCAACTCGCCCATTCAACTCTCGCAGATTCTCTTCGAAAAGCTCGGTCTACCAACACAGGGAATCAAGAAGACTCAACGCGCATACTCTACGGACGCCAAGGAGCTCGATAAGCTTCGCGACAAACATGAAATAATTCCTCTTATCGAGCGTTATCGCGAAGTTGGCAAACTTCTCAGCACCTACATAAATCCACTCCCGAGCCTCGCCGATGAGAATCATCGCATTCACACCACTTACACACAAGATGTTACTGCTACGGGTCGCCTCTCCAGTATCAATCCAAATCTGCAAAATATTCCCGTACGCAGCGATGATGGCAAACGAATTCGTGGCTGTTTTACGGCCGAAGCTGGCAAAGTTTTCATTTCCGCTGATTATGCCCAATTCGAGCTACGCCTAGCCGCAGCCTTATCTGGAGATCAAAAACTAATCGACGATTTTAATGCCGGCCTCGATATTCATACCAAGACCGCCGCCGACGCTTTTCATATTCCAATGGAGCAGGTCACAAAAGCACAACGTCGCGCCGCCAAAGTCATCAACTTCGGTGTTCTGTATGGCATGAGCCCTAAAGGGTTGTCTGACGCCGCCGGTATGACATTTTATGAAGCAAAGCAATTTATTGACAGCTACTTTAAGCTCCGCGCGCCGATGCGCAAATATCTCGACGACACGCTAGATTTTGGCCGCACGCACGGGTATGTCGAGACCATGTTCGGCCGTCGCCGCCCCACTCCTGATCTCGGAGCGCCAAACCATCTAGTCCGTGCCGCCGCCGAACGCGCTGCTGGCAATATGCCAATTCAAGGCACAGAGGCCGACCTAATGAAGAAAGCTATGCTCGCCGTAGATAAACGGCTCCCAAGTGGCGCAAAGCTCATTTTACAAGTTCACGACTCTATGATTATCGAGTGCGAAAAGGGAATTGCCGACGAAGTAACAAAGACGCTAAAATCCTGCATGGAAAATGTAGCGCCAGAGTTACCCGTCAAGCTTGCCGTAGATGTCACAACGGGGCAAGATTGGGGCGAACTCTAACATTAGCATCTTGACAAAAATATAAAAATTTGATATAATAAAACAATCATTAAAGAGAGGAGAACTGTTTTGCGAATTGGGATTATTTCTGACGTGCATAGTAATATCGACGCATTGCGTGCTGTTTTTCAAGAATTCCAAGAACGCGGCGTCGATAAGTTCATTTGTCTTGGCGACGTAATCGGTCTAGGCGCGCATCCAGAAGAATGTGTTCAGCTGATCATGGAGCACCAAAACCAAATCTTAGCAATGGTTCACGGAAATCACGAAAATTACTTATTGAAAGCCTTACCCGTCCATAACCACAACGACGAAAACCAAGAAATGCTCCCTCCAGAAATCATAGATTTATTTAAATGGAATCATGAACAAATCAGCAACACGTCAATCAATTTTCTTCGCCAATTTTCGCAGCAACAGACCGTAGAAGTGGAGGGAAGTAAAATTTACGTCAGCCATTACCCACTCGATCAGCTCGGAAACTATCGCAAGTTTTACTTCCGACCCGATAGCACCCAATGCAAACTAATCTTCAAGAACATTGATGCCGATATCTTCCTCTTTGGACACACGCATATCCGTTGCACTACTAAAACGCACGACGGCAAACTATTTATTAACCCCGGCAGCGTCGGGTGTCCTATCGGTATTGAAGCTGCCAGTGTTGGCATTCTCGAAATATCACCTAGCAAGGTCTCATACGAACAAATCGACATCGCCTATGACGTCGATCACGCCATTAACGAGATGCTTGGCTACAGCGATAAATATCCAGCCATCGACTACACGGTCAACCGTTATTACCGCATATTAGACAACTAGATACGGATAAGAGATGCTTATGCTACAATAAAAGCATGAGCAACATTTTGATTGTTGGCAATATCACGAAAGACGTTTATCTGCGCCTCGATAATCGCCAAAACAAATTCGAGACCGACCAGAACGATATCAAATGGCTAGATTTCGCTTTTGACGGTTCTACGCATAAATATTACAACCGTGTCTCCATTTTTGGCGGCGCTAGCATCAGCCTAGAAGTATTGACGCGTTTTGGGCTAACAGCCGAAATCGCAAATACCTCAGCGAAGTTCCTAGATGGGCAATTCATCGTCAAAGACACCAATATCGTTTATCGATATATTCTTTGCCAAGACCGCCACGTCAGCTATCTTAGCCCTAGCAACTACAAACAAACCACCTGGGAAATTCCCAAAGAAAGCATAGACTGGATCTATGCCGACCGCAGCGCCAGCATCTCGCCAAAACTTGCCGAAGAACTCATCGAATATCTAAATCTAAATCACCAGAGCAAATTAGCATTATTCGTCGGCAAATATAGCAACGTTAATGCCAATCATATGCGCGAACTCATCAATCGCGCCAGCATCGTTATCACAGACACGAAGCTCAATCAAAATGTCGAAAACTTAGTTGTCATTACACCACATCATATCGAATATATGGGCAAACGCGTTCGCTGGCAGCTCGAAGATCGTCAAGACCTCATGACGCATCTTAGCTCGCATCTAACCATTGGCGCCTCTGTTTTCGGCGCACTTGTACTTGGGAAAGATGTTGACGAAGCTTTACTTCTAGCGCGTGCCAACATCGAACGCTCAATCCTAAGTTCTAGCTCTAACATCTCAACACTCGAAGAAGAAATATCCGACGATTTCTATCGCGTCGAAAAACACAATCCAAAGGAGGATAAAATGCTTGAAGTAGAATCTAACGCAAAAAGACTAGTTTCCGAAGGCCGCGGCATCCTCGCCGCCGACGAATCCGGCGGTTCTATCCATAAGAAATTTGAAGGTATGGGCATTCCAGACGACGAGCAACATCGTCGCGATTATCGAAATCTTTTCTTTACTACCCCAGATCTCGAGAAATTCGTCAATGGCGTTATTCTTTTCGACGAAACCGCCCGTCAGCAATCCGATGACGGTCGCGATTTTGTCACATTCTTGGCCGACAAGGGCATTCTGCCTGGCATCAAAGTGGACCAAGGCCTCGAACCTATCGATGGTACTGACGAAAAATACACCAAAGGTCTCGATGGTCTATCAGATCGCCTCGCCGAATATTATCAAATGGGCGCCCGCTTCGCAAAATGGCGCGCCGCTTTCGAAGTAACCGATCATAGTCCTAGTCAAATGGCAATTCGCAAAAATGCCGAAATTCTCGCCCAATACGCACTTGACTGTCAAAACGCTGGCATTGTGCCAATTGTGGAACCAGAGCTAGTCTACGATGGCGATTATCCAATCGAAAAGAACATAGAATTTACTGGGCAAATTCTTGATGCCTTGTTTGAAGAGCTCAAGAATAAAAACGTCAGTCTACCAGGTTGTATCCTAAAAGTTAACATGGTGCTTGCAGGCAAGCGCTATCACACACAGTCCACCCCGGCCGAAGTAGGTAAAGCCACTGCCGACGTGCTAAAGGCACACGTTCCGAGCAACCTTGCCGGCGTAGTCTTCCTTAGCGGCGGCCAAAGCGTCACACAAGCTACCGACAATCTTCAGGAGGTCACTAATAACGGTCCATTCCCATGGCCAGTCACCTTCTCGTTTGCGCGCGCACTCCAAGATCCCGCACTTAACGCCTGGAAAGGAAATAACGAGAACGCCGATGCAGCTCGTGCCGGTTTTCGCGAACGCCTCGTCGCCAACTGCGAAGCCCTAAAGCGCAAATAATCAATAAGAGTTTGTGTCATTTAAAACCGCATTCTTTACAGATGCGGTTTTTTATTACTTTCCAACTTCTTTGAATAAACCATATAATACTCTTGACAGAATATCCATTCTATTGTAATATACAAAAGGTGTAGCGTCTCTTAGCTACGGTACTTTTAACTGAGGTTCATATTAAAGGAGGGAAAAATATGGGCAAAGATATTCTCTTGTATGCAGTCGCTCTCACATGTTCTTTCATCGCGGGAATTGTTACCGCCAAAATTGCGGATAAACTTTCCGGCCGCAACAACGGCCATGACTACGACAACGATGGCAGCTACGACGATGATGACTATGACGACGACTACGAAGACGACGACTACGAAGACGGCGAAGAGGAAGAGGAGGAATACTTCGACGATGAAGATCCGGACGTTTGGTAACGAGGAAGGTACTCCGAACTATTTCGGGGTATGACATATTATTCACTAATGACCTAATGCCGACCACTTGCAGTCCCCCCAAGAAGGGGGGACTTTTTCTTGTCAATATTTCTTACTTAATGAAAGAACAAAAAAGCGCCTCCACGAAGGAGGCGCGACATTTTTTGGAGATAATAATGCGGCGAATAGGCGGTCAGCTCATCCTGCGGAGCAGATCGATCAGCGACATACTCGGGTCCATGAGGATATCAATTCCGCCAAGTCCGAAGCCGACATGTGCACACGGAACAGACTGCTCTGCGCGGAATCCTCGACCGCAATCGAAAGGATTATCAAGAACATTGGCATCGGAATGGGCTCCTTCTTCAGGATATACATGAACGTATCGCGTACGAAACGACGATCAGGCAGCCTGATATCCTTTTCCAACAGGCAAGCGATCACGTTGTCGAAGGAAGCTACATCCATTTCGCCAATAACCTTGACTGCCTCATCGCCGTACGCAGTCTGCTGGATCACCTCACGCACTTTCTCGGGAATCAGTTCAGGGTCCGCATTGTTACCAGCCCCGCGGGCCATCAGGTAATAATCCCATACCATCGACTGACGCACGCACCCCCAAAGATATTCAACCAGCAGCTCCGCCATGGCGGGACTTACTTTCCCCACTTGCGCAAAGATCGCAGCGCTGCTGAACGCTGACGCCGTAAAAATGTCGGTATACATCATACGCGCATCCCCTCCGGGCCGCATACCGACTTTGGAGAAGACGCTCTTCAGCCTGTCTACGTCGCCATCCTTAATAGCCTCAACTACGGGTTTGACAATTATTTTTTCCATCTTTTTTACCTCCTTGGAAAAGAGCAAAAAATACAACGAGTACCTTATAACCTGCCTATTATATAACTCTTTTCGTGATTAGTCAATACGCCAGCAAAAATACCGCCCCGTTAAAAGCGAATTTTAGCGCCTAGCTTCTTCTTCAATCAAATTCTCGACCGTGACACGGAATATGCGCGCCAAGTATTTCTCGACCTTCGCACGTTCAAAGGAAACCGGATTGCTCACCCAGTGCATAATCATGCCCACTATAGCCTCAGTCGAGAAGCCAGAAATAAAATCAGCATATTCTTTTTCAATAAAGGCATTGTTCCGCTTGGCAATATCCTTTATTATCTTGAGGAATATGTCGTGAAGATCTTTATACAAGAAGTGTCGTACCTCGTTTCGCGCATACGACTTCATCACATTGTCCATAAATTCCGAATTTTGCTCCATATAGTCAAGCGTAATTTTTATCGCTCTCTTATAATCAACCGTTAAGTCGAAAGAGCGTACTAGGTTTATTGATTCAGTTTCCAAGGTCCAAGCTAACAAATCATAAATGTCATTAAAATGATAATAAAAAGTCTTTCGATTCACCTTCGCCGCCTCGGCTACTTCGCTTATGGATATCTTAGAAAGATCCTTATCTTTCATGATAACCTTTAGGGTAGTGGAAAGAAGTTTTCTGGTATTATAGCTAGCAACCTCGTGCCTCATCTGTCTTTGTCCTCATTATTTACGCTATTATAACTAATTGACCATTATAATACAAAAATACGACGGACAAATGTCCTACAATACAGATACCACAAAAAGCCCTCAACCAAAAAGCCGGGGGCTGGCACCGTCTTGGCGCCTGAGAGGGGGCAGATTATTTTAATTCGAAACCGGCACGAATAAGCTTTTGCTTGAGTTCGCGATTAGCCACATCGCTGATGCCTCGAATCCCACCTCTGTCCCTTAGAGCCTCAAGAGCATCGCCGATTGTATTAATTCTGAACCTCTTTAGGCTGCCGCGTCGGGAGCGTTTGTGGAGTTGATTGACTTATATAGTATTTTATGATAAAATATGTTTCAATTTACCACGTCGCTTTGGCGTGAGAACATTTACATTTGAAAGGGAGGTGAGATTTTCTCAAAACTTACAGTGACAAGTATTCATGAATAGACGTGCAAAGATTTGTCTGTCGGAAAAGGAGGTTACATGATAGTTATTACAGCTCCCGAGAAATATGTATCGCAGTCTGGCGATGTTTGCGTATTTCTCGCAGGAGGTATTACGAACTGCACTAACTGGCAAAAAGAAGTAATCCAGACACTCCGGAATGAAATGAAGGCAATCGACGGGGCGGAGCGACGCCTCGTAGTCTTTAATCCGAGGCGTGATTATTATCCAGTCCACGACCCGAGCGCTAACCAAGAACAGATTGAATGGGAGTTTAAATATCTCGAAAGATGCCACATCTTCTCGATGTATTTCTGCTCCGGAGAGTCAGATCAGCCAATTTGCATGTACGAGCTGGGAAGACATCTGCGTCGCATTGCGACTGGAAGAAACCGCACGTTTGTCGATTGCGCCATAGTCACAGTCGAGGACGGCTATAAACGTTGCACCGACGTATTGATCCAAGGCCGGCTCGCCTCAAACGGGGAGCTTGCAATCGCGACCGGCTCTAACGCGACCCCTTCCGAGCATGCGCGAAGAATCGTCGCCGCCTATAAACGGCTTGCTGATAAGGAACGCATCTTCGGAGAAGATACTGGCAATCTAGACCCTGACGAGATTGCCAAGATGTCGGATTGGGAGCTGTTTATGGATTATTATTCCATCACGAAGATACAATGGCGCCTCAATCACGATAGCTGCAGAGACTTCAGTCGAAAGCGTCTACCGGAAAAGGACTATGACGGCATACAAGAACAAGTAAGAAAACTACAGTACCCGGTTGAATATCTACTCTACGTCATATCGAAACGCAACGATATCGAAGTTAACGAACCAGCACCCGGTAAGCACATTCGGCCAGACAGAAAAGCGTTTATGACCTGGTACAAATTCTACGACGATCACTTTATGCATGCGTTAACCAATGAACAGTGGGATGAGTTTGAGCGGAGACGCGAAGCCGGCGAGGACGTATCTGAGTTTTTACCGAAAGGTAACTGGCGCGACATCCTGTAGAACGCGTAATATTGCCGATCCTTTCAGTGGAAACCAAATGCCTGGCGGAGAGACGCCAGGCATTTTTATAACGTAAAACCACCATCTAGGCTGGTGGTTTTACGTTATAACAAAAAGCAGGACGTTTGATGTCCTGCTTTGCTAAAACTAGAATAGTCTTATTCGGCTTTTTCGCTTGCGGCAGCTTCCGCTTCTGCAGCGCGAGCTTCTTCGGCAGCCTTGTCAGCTTCCGCCTCAGCCTCGCGGTCGGCGGCTTCTTGTGCTGGATCATAGACATTCGCAATGGCGGTTTCTGGATCGAGCTCTTTGTCGGCCAATTCAACACCCTTCGGAAGCTTAAGATCGGCAATCGTAATGCCATCTTCAACGGTCTTTAAACCGGAAGCGTCAACGATAATAGCCTCTGGAAGATCAGCTGGCTTAGCCTTGACGTCAATTTCCTCCATAACCTGAAGAATCGTCAAGTGAGCCTTGCTTGCGTCAGACTTTTCAAAGTCCACGATTTCAATCGGAGTAGTCGCCTCCACGACCTGATTTGCGGAGATTGCCTGAAATTCTACGTTCTGAATCGTCCCTTTCACAGGATCAAGATGAACGACCTTTACTAGCGCCATCTGTTTTTTACCAGCAATATCCAAATCAATTGGCGAGTGATAGCCAGCGTTCAAAAGAACTTTCTCGGTCTCATTGTAAGGTGATTGCGTCAAAATAGGGTCATTACCGCCACCAAACACAACAGAAGGAATCAGTCCTTGTTCGCGCAAACCTTTAACTTTTTTACCAGTCAACTCGCGTTTTGCGAGAGACAATTTATCTTCGCTCATAAAATTATTCCTATTTTATCCTTGTGCATATTTTACCCTAAATAACAGGGGATGACAAGCGTAAGCACCTCTAGATATGTCTCGTTTATAGGATATTCTTCAAATACTTACCAGTTTCAGACTTCGAGTTACGCGCAACGTCTTCCGGCGTACCCGTAGCTACCACTTTACCGCCGCCTTGACCACCCTCAGGCCCCATATCAATAATCCAATCCGCACTTTTTATTACATCTAGATTATGCTCAATCACTATCATCGAATTACCACCAGATACTAAACGTTGTAAAATAGACAACAATCTTTTAACGTCATCCGAGTGCAGACCCGTAGTCGGCTCATCCAAGATATACAAGGTCCTACCAGTCGATCGGCGACTCAATTCCGTCGCAAGCTTAATGCGCTGCGCCTCACCACCTGAGAAGGTTGTCGCCGGCTGACCAAGGCGAATATAACCCAAGCCAACTTCTTGTAGTGTTTGCAATTTTCCCGCAATTGACGGCAAATTCTTGAAGAAATCTACCGCCTCATCTACTGTCATTTCAAGCACATCCGCAATCGTTTTGCCTTTAAACTTAACTTCCAACGCTTCACGATTGTAGCGTTTACCATGACAAGCGTCGCAGGTCACAAATACATCTGGCAAGAAATGCATTTCAATCTTTATTACACCGTCGCCCTGACAGTTCTCACAACGCCCACCTTTAACATTGAAAGAGAAGCGGCCAGGCTTGTAGCCACGCACTTGCGCCTCTGGCTGCTCGGCAAATAAATCACGAATATAATTAAAGACTCCTGTATAAGTAGCCGCATTTGAGCGTGGCGTACGACCAATCGGCGATTGGTCAATCACAATTGCCTTATTAAGATACTCAATGCCGTCAATTCGCTCATGTGCACCCGGCACAGTCTGCGCGCGATTTAATCGTGCCAGTAATTCATTTGCCAAAATCTCATTTACCAAGGTAGATTTACCAGAGCCAGACACGCCAGAAACAACAGTTAGTACGCCCAACGGAAACTTCACGTCGATATTTTTGAGATTATTTTCATGCGCACCGATTACTTCCAAGAACTTCCCAGACGGCTTGCGGCGTTTCTTGGGCACCTCTATCTTTGCTTTACCGCAAAGATACTTTCCCGTCACAGAATTTGGATCTTTCGCCACCTCATCAGGCGTACCGGCCGAAACTACTTTGCCGCCATGCACGCCGGCACCTGGGCCAATATCTATCAAATAATCTGCCTGCTTTATCGTATCCGTATCGTGCTCAACTACTATTACAGTATTCTTCAGGTCGCGCAAATGCTTTAATGTCGCAATCAGACGGTCGTTGTCGCGCTGGTGTAAACCAATCGACGGCTCATCTAGTACATAAAGCACCCCTTGCAGGCCAGAACCAATCTGCGTCGCCAAGCGGATGCGCTGCGCCTCACCACCCGACAACGTTGCCGCCGAACGTCCAAGCTCAAGATAATTCAAGCCAACATCTTTCATAAACCCTACGCGCGCCTTTATTTCCTTCAAGATTGGCCGCGCAATCATTTCTTCATTTTCAGTCAAGCCCAAATCCGAATTTAGCACATCCAAAGTCTGATCCACATCCATCGCGCACATATCCATGATGTTCAAATCATGAATCGTAATCGCTAGCACCACTGGCTTTAAGCGCGCTCCATGGCAAGTCTGACAAACCCGCTCGCGCATAAAACGTTCAATATCCTTGCGTACAAAATCCGATTCTGTTTCGCGATGGCGTTTTTCGAGGTTCGGAATAACCCCTTCGTAAACCGAATCGTATTCATAACCATTGCCTAACTTTACGTGATACTTATCGTCACCCGTACCATAAAGAATCTTATGAATCGCATCTTCAGATAATTCACGAATCGGTACGCGCGTAGAAAAACCATGTTTTTCGCCCACGGCCGTTAGGCGTTTTAGCCACCAAGAATCCTGGTTAATACGGTTATATGGACGGATTCCACCCTCAGCAATCGTCAGATTCGGGTTCAAAACTAGTGACGGATCAATCTCCATCCGCGTACCAAGACCAGTACAAGTCGGGCAAGCGCCTTGTGGCGCATTAAAAGAGAAGAGGCGCGGCTCTAATTCTGGGATCAATTCGTCTGGGTGGTTTGGGCAGGCATAACGTTGCGAATAGGTAACAATCTCCGCACCGTTAGTATTGATATTGTTCTGACCAATCGCCGTCGAGTTATCCTTAATGCATAAAACTTGCATAATGCCATCGCCCAAATCCAAAGCCTGCTCAACCGACTGCGAGACACGACTTTCCAAATCTGGCGCCATTACGAAACGATCCACAATAATCTCAATGTCATGACGCAGATTCTTGTCTAGTTCTGGCCATTCATCGAGAGCATAAATCACACCATCCACACGCGCTCGCGCAAAGCCCTTAGCCAAATACTGCTCGCCAATATGCGAAAAAGAGCCTTTCTTTTGCGAAACTATCGGCGCCAACACCATTAGCTTCGATGCGGTTGGCCAAGCCATTACCTGGTCAATAATATCCTGCACTGTCCGACGCGCCACTTCCGAGTGACAAATTGGACAATGCGGCACACCAATACGTGCAAACAGCAGACGCAAGTAATCATAAATCTCAGTCACCGTAGCTACGGTCGAGCGCGGGTTGCGAGAAGTAGACTTCTGGTCAATCGAAATCGCCGGCGAAAGACCCGTAATCATATCTACGTCCGGCTTATCCATTACGCCCAAAAACATGCGCGCATAAGAAGACAACGACTCAACATAGCGACGTTGCCCTTCGGCATAAATCGTATCGAAGGCCAGGGAAGACTTACCAGAGCCGGAAAGCCCTGTTATTACGACTAGCTTGTCGCGCGGAATATCAATATCGATATTCTTGAGATTATTAGCCCGTGCGCCACGAATTCTAATCACATTCTGATCGTCTATCGAAGATTTATTTGCCATTTCATAATTATACCAAATTTTGCCCAAAAAGTCAATTTGCTTACGCCTTTGCTAATGCAATAAAAGCGCCCCCAACTCTTCGTTGGGGGCGCGCAGGAGTGGAAAACCGAAATGCCGCACATACATCTTTCTCAATCGTCATCCGGGCCACCATTATTATCAGTGAGCCGCCTCCTCATTCTTGCGCTTGATTCTCTCTCTAATTAAAGCCAAACAGAGCTCAAACGCGTATAGTAAGGCATAGACAACCAAAAAGGCCACTGTTATGTACATCTTTAGCGAGACGTAATTACCCCCATAATAAGTTGCCGCCGATGCAATATACAAAACGCCACTGCTAACATACATTAACATGCCAATGATAGAAAGCCGCACCACTGTTGCAATGTCATTATTCAAGAGCAATATACCCATTAACAAAAAGGTACTCTCTGCACTATAAATAAACAACGCTTCGGGGTAGCTATTGGCGAAGAACCTCAACCCCTGGCCATGTTTTATGCCCCACACCCCCAGTAGGACATAGTCGCAAAAAAGGCAATAGGCCGTCGCGACTACGATATAAGACGGGACATATCTGCCGCCGCCAAATATCTTGGCTGTCACGTAGCCGACCAGCACGACTAGTCCAATCAGCGCCACGATGTATGGCTGCAAAAACCCAAATGGGCGTTGAGAAAATAATGCAACAGTCTCCCCGAGCGCCTTCCCGCAAGCGGCATAGAGAGCCAAGTCGACCGTTTCTTTCATCGGCCATCCGAAGCGCCTCCAGAGCAGGGTCATCATGAACAATACCGCTATGACGGCAGCAATAACAGCGAAACAAAGACGTAGGATTATCTCTCTGCTTGGAGTAATTCCTGAGTTCTATGTTTGGATTTACTTCAAGCCATTTTTTCTTCCATCTCCATATGGTAGAACGGTTTACGCCATATCTATCCGCAACTGTTTGAACAGATAATTCATCTATGAAAAGCAATTTCATTGCTTTTCCTCTCGCTTTTTCTAGGCTAGGGTTGGTAGAATAACTCATAGGACGGGTCTCCTTTATTTAAGTGGTATTAAACAAAGTATATGACTCGT
>JAEETK010000010.1 GCA_016290315.1 Candidatus Saccharimonadota bacterium
TTGTTCTGAAGATTTAATAGGACCGTGGTCTCTTTTACCTTGCGCTCTTTGAGGACCTGTTTAACGATTTCTTTGCGCGAAAGACCCTCTTCGCCAGCTTTTCTAAGAATTTTGGTAATAATATCCGATACGGTTCCCTTTTGGTATCCCCAACTATCTAGTGCGTAGATGCCGCGGCCGATTAGAACGAAGCGCGAATCTTTAATGAGTTCGTTATGAATAGCTTGCACAGTAACGTCTTTACGCTTGAAGTCTGAAGAGCTAATTGCTCTGGCGATATCGTTAAAATGCATTGGCTCTTTATGCTCTTCGAGCACGACGTATATTTTGTCGCGGATATTCTTTGGATTAACGGTTGGCCATTTCGTAAGTCCCCATTGGCCATTAAGAGTGGAAAGTAGCTTGCTAACATGTGCGACCGCCTCAATATGACTAGGGTGTTCATAGTTGAGTTTTTCGTCGAGCTCATCGATGCTCATCGGCTTCTTATTGCTTTTTACGAGCGCAACGATTTCGTCAACTTTGCCGCGAATGGCTTTTTCATCGCCGTATTCCGCGATGCCGATTGCATTGTGATATTTGTCGTTTTCGGAGATGATGGTCAAGACTGGCGAGATCTCGCCGAGGAAGCTAAAATTGGCTTTTTCGACAGCGCTAGCTTCGTGGTTGAGAATTTTTTGCGCTAGGTCAGAAGCGCGAGCAATGCGGCCCATTTCGGTTAAGTTTCGTACGATTAGTTTTTCGGCTGGTGCTAGGTCGCTAATCTTGCCTTCTTCTGCAGCGATGCGGAGACGGATAAGAATTGCTTTTTCGAGTTGGCGAACACGTTCGCGTGTGATTGAAAGCATTTCGCCAATTTGTTCTAGTGTTTCTTTGTGCCCGTTTAGGCCGAATCGGCGAGAGATGATTTCCCTTTCGCGCTCTTGTTCGATGATGCTGAGGCTACTAGAAATAGCCTTAGTAATTGTTTCCGCATTATTCATGCTGCTGTTTTTCCTTACTTCTCCGTCTACTTAGGTTTAATATCTTGACTTTTAAATATAATAACATGACTATCACACGTTGTCAACAAGTAAAATGACTTTCACTTAGAAATAATTGTACCATATTTTTGGCATCATTTCGAAAAAAGTATATAAAACTATAAGCTTGAGCTTAATTATGATGAAAAGCTTGCGCTTTTTGGTTTTTGAGACGTGGTTTAATAGTCAAAACTGAGCAAAAAGGCGCTGTTACTTGCATTTTTTCACGTTTTGTGATATAATTATACTGTTGCAAAACGCAAAGTAGTTTAGGAGGAAACAAGATGGTAAAAGCTATGTTGGATATTATTAACTTCTTCAGGCCGCGTAAGCCGGTGATGTTCGCGTTGGATACTTCGAGCAGCCACGTGGCGAAGCTGATCTACAAGGTTAACGGCGATGCGTGCGGGAATACTGCTCTCAGAACCGTATATGGGATTCCGTGTTCTTCGACGGCGTTCGGGGCTCCGTGCGAGACTGAGATCAGGCTTGCGAGTTATGGCTTTGTACGCGCCTACAGGAAAGGACGGCGTATTGTGATCGAGAGGAATCCGTCAGAAACTCCTCCGGCAGAGGTGGAGAGCTGGCTCGTATGCCCTGATATGGCCCTGATGATTCCGGAGTATTACGGCAGTAATCCTAATAACGTGTACGTATTTGTACGCGCTCCCTTCGGTGACGTCGAGGACCACTACGCAGAAGAGCATGGATGGCCTCGGTACTATCTCGGCGATCTGGTTGTTTCGGATGGCGTTGAGGGGCGGAGGAAATTCTTCGAGGAGGTGGTAGACAGGGTCTATAACATTCGTTGAGCATAGCTTCAGTAGTCACGGCCACGCAGTAGCGTGGCCTTTTTTATGGTTTCTAAGAGTGTTTTATTTGACCGCTAGCGATATTTATTGTATAGTCGAAACTATTGTAACTTTATTACATGCTCTTTAGGAGGTAAAAAATGGATAGAAAACGATTGGCATTGTTTATTATGCCTCATTCTTGCGATTTGGACGAGGATATTGGCCCTGAATTGAGGCGGGACTGGGCGGCTATTTACTATGCGAGTCCGAATATGACTTCGGCAGTAGAACTGATCGGCACTGCTCAGGAGCGAGCGAAAGACGGTAAAAATGAAGCAAGATGGAGTTTCGATGAAGTTGCTTCTATAAGTCTGCCGCCTACGGAGTCGCCGGATATAATATTTGGCGTGACTCCTATAATGGTCGAGCGAAGCCTCATTAGGCGTCCACTTCTTTTTGAAGATTTAGGTAGCGTTTATGGCGAGGGGGCGAAGGGGTGTTTTTACTGTAGCCTTTCGGATTTTGGCTACGTCAGGATTTATCGCAAGCGTGGCGCAACTGGAAGAGTCGATCTTTACGACGAAGATGTAATACGGCGCCAGTTTCGAATTGAGCGCGATTTGAGCTATATGCCGCCCGAAGACTGTGCTAGCTTCCTTGTGCGAATTGGAATAGACGCGAAGGGCGTGGAAGCGACTGAGGTCTATCCCGAGTATTACGGTGCTGACTGGAAGAGCCACATATGGAGCGGTTATAGAAACACACATCCATACTTTTGTCGTAGCAACAAAAGATATCTGCTTGGCGATACGGTGTATTACGATTATTATTTATACTCTGCCAACTTTGTTGTCGGTGTGGCGAGGATATTGATGTCCGACAAGTAATCGGCGGGCTACCGTTCGTTTTATCCATTCAAACAAGCTGCGCGTGTGATGCGCAGCTTTTTTATTATTTCTTCGTTGATTTTTTTGTGGCGGTGCGGCGTTTGGTCGGGCGGCGCGTTTTCTTGGGTTTGTTGGCGAGGTATTCCTCTGCCTGTTCTTTTGTGACGGTTTTCGGATCGACGTCCTTGGGGATACGCACAAAATTGCGGCGGCCAGGGCCTTTGACGTATGGTCCGTAGGCGCCTTCTATTATTTGAATTTCTCCCCAATCGGCTATATAAGAGTCGCGTTTTTTCTCATAGAGCGGTTCGGCTTCTTCTAATGTAATGGTGTATGGATCAAATTCTTTGCCAAGTGGGATGTTATATTTGCCACCTTTTAGATATGGACCGAATGGGCCAGCGGCGGCAATAATCTCAGCACCATCTTTTGCTTTGCCGAGTAGCCTTGGTAATTGTGGCAGGTCGAGTTGCTTGAGGGCTTGCTCTAGGGTGACGGTTTTGACGCTTTTGCGTTTTGGTAATGGCGCAAAGACAGGCTTTTCGCCGGATTCTTTTTCGTTTTCGCCTAGCTGGATAAAACCGCCATTTTTGCCCACTTTCGCGTAGATGGCTTTGCCGGTTTTAGGGTCGTGCCCAAGCAGACGAGCGTTGTTGTAGCGCTCGATGCCTTCGCTAGCTAGGACTTCGTCATTAAAAGGTCCGTAGAAATCGCGAAGCATTTTGACGCGGTCGAGCTTTGCGTCGGCGATTAGGTCGAGGTCTTTCTCGATATTAGCGGTAAACTTGTAGTCGACGATGTTCTTGAAATTGTCGGTCAAAAAGCCTGAGATAAGTTCGCCAATTGGTGTTGGTAGCAATTTGCCTTTGTTGGCGCCGAACTTTTCTTTGACGGTTTCTTTGCTGATTTGATTATTTTCCAGCTTTAACTCGGCAACTTCACGCTCTTCCCCGTCGCTTTCGCCCTTTACGACGTAGCCGCGAGCTTGAATT
Organism: Candidatus Saccharimonadota bacterium; assembly: GCA_016290315.1. GTDB lineage: Bacteria > Patescibacteriota > Saccharimonadia > Saccharimonadales > Saccharimonadaceae > UBA2834. The sequence continues at coordinate 3,696 of JAEETK010000010.1, forward strand.
GCGGTCATGATGCTAGCGTAAGTACTTGGACGGCCAATGCCGAGCTCTTCAAGCTTCTTGACCAGTGAGCCTTCGGTATAGCGCGCTTGTGGTTTAGCAAAGCTTTGGCGAGCGATGATGCTGTGAGCTGTGAGTTTGTCGCCGACTTTGTAATGTGGGAGTTCATTCTCTTTAATGCGGCCATAGACTTTCAGAAAGCCGTCGAAGGTTACGATTTCTCCCTTGCCGATAAAGTTGTATTCGGTTGGCGTAGCTATGGTAATAGTAGTACTTTCGATGCGGGCGTCGGCCATTTGCGTAGCGAGTGCGCGACCGCGGATCAAAGCGTAGAGGCGCTTTTCGTAATCGTTTTTGCCGGCAGTTTCGCGGTTGATGTCGGTTGGGCGAATGGCCTCGTGTGCCTCTTGTGCGCCAGCGGACTTAGTCTTAAAATTGCGCACTTTGACGTATTCTTTGCCGAATGTAGATTCAACATAGCTAGCCATGCTAGCGATGGCTTGCTTACTGAGGTTAAGGCTGTCGGTGCGGTGGTAAGTAATAAGGCCGGCTTGATAAAGAGACTGGGCGGCCTGCATAGTCGTGCGCGTAGAATAGCCAAGCTTACTGTTAGCCTCGATCTGCATTGAGGCGGTCGTGAAAGGCGGGGCGGGCTTGCGCGTACCGGGGGTAGTCTCGACGGCGCTAGCGGTAAAGTCTGCATTGATTAGTTTTTCGAGGAAAGCGCGCGCTTCGTCTTCGGTCTCGAATTCATGATTGAGTTTAGTATCGAATCCGAAATCGCCAGAAACCTTATAGGTAAACTTGCTAGCGAATTTTTCGATAGCCTGTTCCCTTTCGACGATTAGGCGGAGGGCGGGACTCTGAACACGCCCAGCCGAAACGGCGCCAGGAACTTTCTTACGTACGACGCCCGAGAGATCGAAACCGACTAGCATATCGAGAGTTTGGCGTGCCTGCTGCGATGAAACCATGTTCATGTCGACAGTGCGGGGATTTTTGATAGCTTCTTCGAGTGCGGACTTGGTGATTTCATGGAAAGTAATACGGGCAGTATCCTTTGGTAACTTAAGAACTTCGCATAGGTGCCAAGATATAGCTTCTCCTTCGCGGTCTTCATCCGTCGCGAGCCAGATTTTGTCTGCAGATTTAGCGGCCTTTTTAAGGTCAGTAATAACACTCTTGTGCCCAGGGTCAACTTCATAGGTGACGTCAAAAGTATTCTTATCGACCTTCGTGTCTTTGCGAATATGTCCAACAGAAGCTAATACGACAAAATCTTTACCGAGATATTTCTCGATGGTATGAGCTTTAGCTGGAGACTCTACGATAACTAAGTTTTTACTCATGTGCTATATAATATCATACAAAATTTCGCAAGAAAGCATAAGTGTTATAATTTACGTTATGAGTACTGATGGAGAAAAAGAAAAAGAAATATTATTTAGACTTGGGGCGCGCTTAGTTTCGATGCCGCAAGATGCTCCAAATACTTTTGGTCGTTTTGGATACCAGAAACGATTCATTGAGCGCATCTTGAATCATGAAAATTTGAGTTTTGAACATAAAAAAGAAATAATTGAGAAACTGGCTTTGCTGGCAATGTTTATGAATTCCGGACTTATACACGTCGGCTCGAACGTCGCGGAATTTGATATGATTGGCGATGCTTTGCTAGTTTTTAAAGTTAAAGATGATACAGATTTTCAGGAGAAAATTGGACACCTTGATAAGGTTTTGCAAGCTTTTGAAGATAGCGCGATGCATCCATTTGCGACCATGGAGAAGATAGTCCAATACGAAGAGCGACTCGGAGGGGCGTACGTATAATTGGGCACCAAAAAGCCCCAGGTAAGGGTGGGCATCACCTGGGGCTATTTGGCCCTACAACACACCTCCTAAGGCATCCGGAGAACTCCGGAAGCGTGACCCACCTCACACATGGGGTCCGCCGGTTATAGGGATTGCTAGCTTTAGAAATGATCTTTCTAAGTGGAGGTAATACTTTTCACTTCAAACTATAGGAGAAATTTGAAGGCCGAAAGGGTTTCTAAAGCATGCAACAATTGCTAAAATAAATTTAGCAACGTTTCTAAAATTTTTAGGTGCGGTTTTTTGGTCCTTTCAGACCAAAACTGTTTTGATTATAGCACGGATTTGCAATTTATGCAATAGTTTTTACATCTTTTTTTGTAAAAACTATGGTAAAGTGGCCATTTTGCAACAGATTAGCAGGTAAATTACAGGGGTGAAAATGCTTATTGTTATTTTGTGAGAATGTGGTATAAAATAGGCAATTTAGTGCGGTTTTTGACAGATTTTTTGGCTTTTGCAAAGACGATAATTAAAAATGGATACCATTTTTTGATAAAAAATAGTGGCAATTCGATGCATGTGTTGACTATTCTGCTTAAATATGTTACAATATTGAATGTTGTTATAAACTCCCAAGAATAACGTTGGGAATATGGTTCTTTAAAATTGGAGGTTTTTGCATGAAGAAGAGAACTCGACTGATATGGCTAATAATTGCATTATTAGTAGCCGCGATTGTGTCCTGGTTTAAGTTGTTGCCGGCATTTAATATTAAGGACGGCAGATTCTTAGGCTGGGTAGTGTCCGTAACTGCTGGCATTGTCCTGATCATGATTTCGACGGCTGGTAATTGGTGGTTTGGCAGCTACAACACCTTCTTTGAGTCGGTGGAGGCCGTATGGAAATCGAAAAACAAGGTGTTGAGGCGTTTCTTCAGGGTAGAAGTAGGTCTTTTAGGTATTTTTGGCGTATTGTCGCTATATAAGATAATACTTCCGTACACTGGATCGTTTTGGGCATGTCTTTCTGGCGCGACGATATTAATCGTCGGCGTCCCGTTAGTGGCCTATCTGCGAAAGAGGCATCGGAAGAGAATGAGGCGGCGTACGACTATGGATGGAGAGTCGCAGAATCCGAAATCGAAGAAGCGCAAGATATTTGGCTATATTGTCGCTATTCTTATCACTCTTATCGCAGCTTCGTTTATTGGATACATCTGCGGGGCTCAGGTATTCAGAGCAAAAGAATACTATAATCTTCTGCGTATAAACGCCGAAGAGGGGACTATCGATGATATACCCTCAAGCCTTGACAGTATTGCGATAATGGATACGGAAAGCGCGAAGGCGCTTGGAGATACTGAGATTGGTAGTATTTCGGCTAAATCTCAGTTTGAAGTGTCAGATAATTATGTTCAGCTTAACGTGAATGGAAAGCCATTAAAAGTGGCGCCATTGAAGTATGCTGATTTCGTAAAATGGCTGATGAACTTCGATAAGGGTATACCGGGCTACGTTGAAGTTGACCCGGCGGTCGACAACGGCAACTCGGAATATATTCCGTTCGACGAAAAAGAGGGCGGTATGATCTATGATAATTCCGCTGCTTTATGGCAGAACATAGAGCTTAGGCTGCGTTTGGCGCATCCTACGATGATGTTCCTTACTCCTCACTTGGAATGCGATGACGAGGGTGGAAAGTGGCTGATTGCCCCGGTCTATGATTATAAGATTGGACTATTCGGCGGCCAAGACATGGTGGGCGCCATTATTGTTAATCCATTCAAGGATAAATGGAGCGAGAATTATTATCGTCTGGATCAAATTCCGGACTGGGTGGATTACGTATTTGATGGCAATCTGCTGTGCGATCAGTATAACTTCTACGGTAAATACGCTGAAGGCTTTCTCAATGGTAATTTTGGCCAAGTCGGTTGCTCTAAGGTGACTGAGGACAATGGGGCTGGAATCGATTACGGCTATCTTACGACTGGTGCCGATATATCGATTTATACTGGTATCAAGTCGATGACCGCTAGTAGCTCTGACCATGGTTTTCTGTTGGCGAATGGGCGAACTGGTGAAGCGACGTATATTGAATATGCATCCGTAGATGAATTTTCGGCTATGACTTCCGCTGCGCAAGATGCGAGCGAGAAGCAGTATACGCCTTGCTTCCCCTCACTTACGAGGCAGCAGGTCAACAATCGCGAGTATGTGGTATATTTTGGAGCACTAAAGGATGCGCGCGGATTTATCAAGCGGTACTACGTAGTCGACGCGACTCAGGGCTCAATTGCTTCTGTAGGCGATAGCCGTAAGAAAGCGCTCGAGAATTTTGCAAACAAAGTCGGCGGTTTTCCGACAATGGAAAGCGAAGAGGAGATTGATCTGTCGAGTTACCATAAGGTAAAGGTGACGATTGACCGAATCGTGTTCACTTCTGATGGCGTGGTCTATCTAGTAACGGACGACTACAAGCGATATTATACGTCCAAATTCCGGGCAGATTATGTACTGTTGAAGGAAGGGGGCGATTATGTCATTCTGACCGATGATGTCCACTTCTACTATGAGGCAAAGTAAGTCAAGAGATGTAGCTTCCAATAGCTCCTAACATGGAGCACGACCCCTAGTTTATCTGGGGGTCTTTTTTATTGATAAAGCTGGATATCTCCTTAAGTATCTGAGGGAGTTTTTCGTATTCCGCTTCGTTGAAGCGTGATAAAACGAAGTCCGTATCGCCAATTTTGCTACGGAGGTTGTCGTTGGCAGTGCCGATGCGAAGACGTGGAAAGTCTTCCGTACTGAGGTGTGAGATGATGGACTTTAAGCCATTATTCCCGCCTGCGCTTCCCCGTTCGCGAAAACGAATTTTGCCGAATTCTAAATTAAAATCATCGCAGACTACTAAAATGTCTTGTGGTGAAAGTTTGTAAAAATCGAGGATCGATCGGACGCTTTGGCCAACTTCGTTGTAGTAGGTTTGGGCTTTAACTAACAAGATATCATGCTCATCATCTTTGGCGATAAGCGCATTAAACTTAGGCTTATTTTGCCAGTTCAGCTTGTGAATTTTGGCATAAAAATCGAGTGCCAAAAAGCCAAGATTATGGCGCGTAAAATTGTATTTACTGCCAGGATTACCAAAGCCGACAATGATTTTCATAAGATAGATTGTAGCATATCTGAGTGGTAGGAGTTCTTAAAGAAGCGTTGTGACATAAAAAAGGCCAACATGTTGTTGGCCTTGAACCTAACAAGCGTTGTTTTTTAACGCGGCCAAGATCGAGCGATAATCTGTGCGCCGGGGCGAATGATATTCCCGCCGTCGAAACAGATTATGGCTACGCTCGGGTCTTTGCTGAGGTATCGAACGGCGCGCATTAATGGATTGCCATACCATCCGAAAGGATTGTCGACCTGACTCGGATCTCCACAGAACACTATTTTTGTTCCGATGTCGCAGCGCTCTATGAATGCCTTTAGCTGGGCCAGGGAGTTAAATTGCGCCTCGTCGCAGATGATGAACCTGTTCCAAAAATCTCGACCGTTAATTTGGCCAGGTGTGCATAATTCGAAACGATTAAAAATCGCCTCTGCCCGATAAGCGATATTTGACTCGGAAGCCTGGCGACCGCCGCGCGCCTTATCGTTTAATGTGCGTAAAAAGTTGCGTATATTGTCTCGATAGGCATCGGCTTTGTCATTTAACTTTGCGCGCTTATCTCCCGGTACGGCTCCGAGATCTCTGCCCAACATACCGTCAGGCAAACAAACGCTAATGCCCTGGTACGGATATGTCTTGAGCTCTTTGGGTTCCGGAATAAAAAGGAGTGGCGTATCTTTTTCTTTTGCGCAGTTAGCGTTGTCGGCTTTGTCGGCTTTGTTACGCTTTCTACGAGCGCCCTTGCGGTTTGCATTGTTGTCGGATTCGTGGTCTGAGTCGATTACTCTAGTAGAATCCATTATGCTTGTTTGCGCTAATGCGGCTGAGACTGTTGAAAATGTTTTACCCGATCCGGCATTACCGTAAAGTATGACCGTACTAATTATGTTTGCGGGGGCCATCATCGCTTCGAATGCCATTGCTTGTCTTTCGCCAATAGGTTTAATTCCAGATATGTTTTGGTAATAGGTAAGCGGTACGATAGTCTCCGTGGCTGCGTCGTATCTGCCGATGTGGCCGAACGAATTGCCTCTTGCATGTCCGAATAGAATAAATTCATGAGGCTTGAGCGGGTCAGTGTTCGGCGACTCTTCCTGCCATACGTCGAGCGGCATTTTCTTGTATCTTTGCCAGAAAGCGATGGCATTCTCATTCTCTGTGCGATAATAACCGGTATATGGAGCCGGAGAGGCCGTAATGACATTCAAGTTGGGCTTGTATATTGTCGACGGCTTCATTTCTGAGCTGTTGGTTAGGAGAACTACATTGTCGTTACCCAGCAGGCCGCCCCAGTGCTCGGAAAGGGCAATAGAGTTCATCAGATGCTCGCCTTCTATCCTCGCTCCGCTGTATTTATGCTCATCGTAGTCAAATGCAACAGACAAGTTGTTGATGGTGTAGACCTTGACCGCCGTTTTGCCAAGTGTGCTTTCGTGGCCATAAGTGGTGATGTTCTTCAGGTGGGCGATGAGTTCGCTCGCGGCAACTCCTCGATCTGTTTTTTCTCCGGACATACGATGTGCAGCTCTTTGGTACAAATCGGAAATGATCAGATGTCGTTCCGGCAGATCTGCGGTCGGATCGAAATATTCCGGGAAGTTCAGTGCCGTATTATAGTCTATGACGTAGTGAATATTGGGCCTAAAAACAAACGATTCTTCCTTGCACATTAGAATTACCCTCCTATGCTTGCTAAGTTGATAAGATACTAACAAAATAAGCTCAAGCAAATGCTAGAGCCCACCTTATTTATTCTATTGTACCACAAATGGGACTATTGTGTTTTGATTTTGGTCTAGCAATGTGATGTAATAATGACTAGAAACTGAAACCGTTAAACTGTTTAGCACATTTTTTATGGAGGTGAAAGATGAGTTTGTCAGAAGTAATGGATGTTCCCGAGCCGTCTCTTGCTAGGATGGACGAAAAAGAATGTCTGGATAAGTTAAGGAGAATCGGACTTATTCCGGGTTGGCCAAATCCTGACGATGAGCGCGATAGGAAGCGATTAAGCTATTCGGGAGGTTTCTCGATAGATGGCTATTGTGCTGTGCGGATACAAAATATGTTGCGTTCCGCAAAGAAAGAGAGTCTCGATCAGATAATCGTTGGCCTGATAGTGGACGCTGTTGCGCCGGTGGTCGATTTGGTAGTGTTAGCAAAGAGGTTGGTTGAGGAAATGAGTGTTGGCGGCCATATTGATTGCGGCGACGTTCCAGACGATCTTCTTATGACTATTACTAGCGAAGAATTTCAGCCGGTAGTTGCCTGCGTAATTGCGAACTTGGAGAGCGAACAGCTTAAGGCGTTGGTCGCTAAACTTGCTCGGAGTAGCATTCGGCTAATTGGTGGGTATCGCGCAGAAATCGTGCGCGCCATTTACTGTTGCAACATCGTAGACGATGGCGTGTTACTGGGCTGTCTAGCCGACAGTATGTTTGAGGTTGTAGACGACGGCGAACATTATGTCATATGGAGCTCGGATCGCATTCCTGTTTTGCCTATTGCGATTAACGAGGCGAGATAATATCTTCGCAAAAAACACGAAAAATGAAGCGCACTTTTTCGCTAAGACCGTACGTCGTACGGTCTTTTTTGTAAAAACTTAATCGCGATTACGAAAACTAAAGAAGATTGGTGTGCCAGTAAAGTCAAAAGCCTCGCGAAGACGACGTTCGAGATAGCGCTTGTAGCTCCAGTGTAGGAGACTAAGATTACTACCGTATACAACAAACCATGGCGGACAAGTATCAGTCTGTACCATATAGCGGAGTTTTGGGTGCGTATTCTTGAGGCCGGCCGGCGGATGTGAGCGCACGGCGTCTTCGAGGAGCTTATTAAGGTCGGAAGTTTTAAGCTCGGCATGGCGGGCTTGGTCGATTTTTTGCGCTAACTCAAAGATTTTAGTAACATTTTTGCCGGTAAGGCTAGATGTCATGATGACGGGTGCATATGGAATGAAGTTAAAATCATACTCGAGGTTGTCGAGAATTTCGTCGGATTCTTTATGCTCGAGGTCGGTTTTTGTAACTACAAGAATAATACCTTTGCCAGCTTTGACGATTTCGCCAGCAAGTGATTGGTCGAGTTTGGAGTGTGGCTCGGTACTATCTATGAGTAAGCAACAGACGTCGGCTTCTTCGATGGCGGCAAGGCTACGCAAGGCGCTGAATTTTTCGATGCCCACTTCCCTTTTGCCGGGCTTGCGTAGGCCGGCAGTGTCGAGCAGCTCGATGGTTTGACCTTTATATTTGAGCTCGGTACGGTTAATGTCACGGGTGGTGCCAGAAAGATTTGCCACGATAGCTTGTTGTTTTTTGGCCAAGGAATTAAACAGGCTGGATTTACCAACATTTGGGCGGCCAATGAGAGCAACTTTTAATGCGTTGGAGTCTGGCTCTTTCTTGCCAAGATTAAGGTTGAGAGCTTTGAGTTCTTGTTCGATATTGTTGCGCAATTCGTTGAGGTGAAGCCCGGTTGTTGCGGAGACGCGAAGCGGGTTTTTGATGCCGAGGCTATAGAATTCTTCTAGAGGAAGGGCTTCGCCCATATCGGATTTGTTTAGTAGTAGTAAGACTGGTTTGTTGGATTTGAGGGCCTTCTTGGCAATAAGCTTATCGTCTTGGTTTGGATATTTAGTGGAATCCATGGCGATTAAGATTAGGTCTGCAGAGGTGACGGCGTCATCGATTTGGTCTTGAATGTGCGTCTCGAATTCGTCGTCTGGATCTTTGAGGCCAGCAGTATCAATGAGGATATATTTGCCTTCTACTTTTCCGACTACGTTATCGCGAGTGGTGCCAGCCTCGCGCGCGACGATTGCCTGAGGCTTGCGGACGAGCCGATTGAATAAGCTAGATTTACCGGCGTTAGTTTGGCCGATGATTGCTACTACTGGTAATTTCATAGTCTTAGTTTAGCAAAATTGACAAAAACGCGCAAGTGTTCTATAATATATAGGTTACCTATCAACAATGGTTTGTACTTTTGAAGGGAGGCAAGAAGGATGTGTCACTACAGAATAGCCACATTGGTACGAAGGGTCGTTCGAGAGCGAGATGGGGTGAGAAGATATCGATCTTCGGTGCCCGGTCTGCCTCTGGCGACGTATGAGCTCCTCGAGGAGGTGTGTGATGCGATTGAGTTTGCGCCACGCAAGACTCAGGATCTCTTTGCTAGAGAGATGGCCGAGGCGATCGAGCGACTCTTTGCAAAAGAGCACGATTCAAGATGCGATGAACGCCCAACGGAGAGCAACTTCATGATAAGAGTGTACGCGTTTAGTGAGGGGCGCGCTTTTCAGGCCATCGACATTGCTACGGCAACCAATCATCTATATGAGTTGTTGTTAGCGTTAAGCAACGACGATAGCTTTTGCTTGTCGGTATGCAAAAAAATTAAAGCATACGGGGCGAACGGTTGCCACGGCGGTTATTGCTTGACCAATTACGGCTACAATAATGTTTCTGCTCGCGCGATCGTGCCAGACGAGATCGTCGACGTGTCGAGTGAGTGGTGCCTTCAGCTGAAAAATATGAATGCCCAATTGTCTACCGATTGGCTGCGGCATTTGGAAGTGGCCATCGAGAGGCGTATCGTTCAGATATTAAGCTATTATCTCGACGATGGGGCAAATTCAACCTCTGTGGTTGTCGATGATGCGTTTGTCTCGAGCGTGATCTATGAGATTGTGCCGAGTGGGCACGAGCTGACAATGCCGACTCCGCCGCTTCGGAAGGTTGTATACTATTCTCGGGTTGCAGGCTGCTCCCTTACCTGCTAAAAATACGGCCACCAGTTAAACTGGCGGCCTTTTACTGCTCTCGAGTTTCTATTTATTGACAAAAAAGCATAAGTGTTCTATAATATAAAGATAGATTCATTGTTGAATAGAACTTTCGGAGGTGATTATGTACTATATTTCAGAACGCGTATGGCGTGGTCTTATGCGGGAAAATTTCGAGTATCGAGATTCCGTCCCTGGATTGCCGGTAATTACGTACTGGATTTACGAGCGGGCTTGCTCGAAGTTTGGAGAATATGAACAGTCCGAGGAGGGGTTCGCATATGCAATTGCGGATGCTATTAAGCAGTATGTAGATATTATTGGCGAAGAGCTCCCCTCGAGTTATCGGGTAAGATGCTCTGATGGTGAGATGTGGCCCTGCCACAAGCGCACCCTTGAGTATGCTCGCTATATCGGGCAGATAATCAAGGTTCTGGGTAGCTTCGACCGAGAAAAATCTGATCAGGAAAAGGCGGAGCAGTGTCAGATGATCATTGATCTGGTGAAGGAGCATGGATTCAATATTAATCCTCGCCACCAGTTTGTGTCGCAGGAACGGTGGCCGGAGTATGTTTCTAAGGCTACTGAAAAGTGGCGAGACCACCTGAAAGAGCTCTGCGCTATCGACAATGCGACGCTCGACGACAAATGGTTCCTGCATTTCGAGGCGGCTCTGGCCAGACGAATAATCGAGCGCACGAGGGGTCGCGAGAGGGTGTCCTTCGCTGTCGATGAAGCTTTCGTGATGAACGTAATGGCGGAGATTGACTGCACTTTTATGTTTGGCTACGATGTAAAATTGCAGACCTTCTCCGTGTTGTTAACAAAAAAGAAGAGGGGGCATGTTGCCTCCTAACAAAAAGGCCACCGCTTTGGCGGTGGCTATTTTCATGGTTATGTTATCGGGAGACTTTTTTGATTTGTCGACGGATGCGCCAGCGACGCCAGAAACAGAAGATGGCGATATAGACTAGGGTGCCAAATATGCCAGCAATAAAATCCAAGAATATGTCGCTAATTGCGCCGTTGCGCCCCATGATGGTGAGCTGATGAACTTCATCAATGGCGCCATAAGCGACGCAGAGGATGATTGGGTATAGTAGCAGAGTGAAATTTGGGAATTCGGCGGAATGTAAACCTTTGACGAAACTGGAGATGGAATAGCCGAGCGCGCCAAACAGCACGAAGTGTGCAAGTTTGCGAGCTAGTGCGTTAGAGATACCGAGCCACGCGGAAAAGATACTCGATTGATTGTTGGAATTTTCTCCGTTAGCTGCCGAAAAATGCCAGATAAGAATGACGAAGAAAATCGGAAAGATAATGCGCCAATAGCGGCGGATGATTTTCATTATGATAGTAACTCCCAATTCGTCGCGGTTGATTCCGCTAGACGTTATATATATTATACCATGTTTTTTCGGTTTGCAAAAGAGCAATGTTTCTGTTAGAATACAGGTATTGGTCCCGTCGTCTAGTGGTCTAGGACGTCTGGTTCTCATCCAGAAAATCGAGGGTTCGACTCCCTCCGGGATCACCACGAGATAAGCTAAAAATGCCCGTAGGGTATTTTTTGTTTATCTTTGAGTGGCGCCCCGGGGGGAGAAGAACCCGAGGGTTCGTCCGAAGTAGGAGCCGAGCGAAAGCGAGCGCTTCGCGCTTATCTTTCCGAGGCGACGCCCTGAGGTATAGTATTTTGCGTAGCAAAATACGCTCTCCCTCCGGGATCACCATACCAGGAAAAGTAGATACCCGATGGGTATTTTTTGTTAGCTTATATTTGAGGTGTCCCCTAGCTGGAAGAGGTTCGGGTTCGCCCGAAGCAAGTGCCGAGTGGGGTAGGTTTTTGCGCATCCTGTACTTATTTAATATAATTATTGCCAGTCGATGTATTCGATGTAGTTTTTTAGTGTTTTTGGTTTAAGAAAGGGGGTGGATATATGAATATAATTGTTGCAGTCGATCGGAATTGGGCTATAGGTAAAAAAGGCCAACTACTCTTTCGTATTCGGGAGGATCTTGAGTATTTTCGTACACTTACTACTGGCAACTGTGTGGTATATGGTCGTAAGACTCTTGAGACCTTTCCGGGCGGAGAGCCGCTTCCGTATAGAGACAATGTAGTCCTTACGGAAAACGAGAGTTTTGAGGTGGATGCCATGGTTGCTCATAATCTTGACGAGCTTTGTCGGATTATCCATGATTATCCAACTGAACGTATATATGTGATTGGTGGCGCTAGCGTCTATAGACAGCTGTTGCCATATTGCGATACGGCTTATGTTACTAAGATCGATGCTAGTATTGAGGGGGCTGACGCTTTCTTTCCGAATCTTGACATTGATTCAAATTGGCAAATGACCGAGGAGGGAGAAAATCAGCAAAGTGGTAACAGCGTTCGGTTCCGGTTTGCTAAGTATCGAAACAAGCGGCCGAGAGACTTTTGAAATGTAGGAGTACCAAAAACGCGTAGAATAGCCAGGCCTAAACGGTCTGGCTTTTTATTGAATTATAAGTATGGAGCTTCGCTTACGATGAAATATGCATGCTATCATATGCATATAGGCTAATATAGGAGTCAAAATGTTTAATATCGCGGACAACCATGAATTTCTTAGTGCTATTGGCATAGAGAATGCGCTGAATCGTGATGAAATCGTCGCTAATCTGGAAAAGATTGCCCAGCAAAAGCTTACTATTAAGATTTCCGAGAGACTGACTACTGCTCAGATGGAAGAATTCGATAATATAGCCGACGAAGAACAGGCTGCTAATTGGCTGATCACTAATCTTCCCGATCTTACGGATCTCGTTACTGCGTCTCTGTCTGAAATGAAAGACGAAATATTATCAACTAAAGCAGCCGTACTAGGCTAGAAAAAGCGATATGGAAATAGAAAAAGGTGAGGTCATTACGTTAACAGACAATAAAGAATATGTCTGTCTTAGTATTATTGTGATGTAAGACAATAAGAGGTTTCTCTACTTGGTGACAACTACGGAGCCAGTAAGTTTTTGTTTTGCCGAAGAGACTATAGAAAATGATGCCATTAAATTGCGAAAAGTTGGCGGTAAAGACGAGAAGCATAAATTATTTGATTTACTAAAAAGCCAGATACAAATAAATTCTAATCGAGGTGAGCAATATATCTAATCCTGATCGGTTATCATCGGCTAGCCGCAATAATGAGTCTACGGAATGGGATAGTCTTAGTGGCATAGAGGTCACGCCAATTTCTGTGCCAAAAGATGAAATATCCAAGATTGAACTTTCGGACGATCCGATGGGTGAAGATAGACAAGATAAACGGGTGGATGTTACAGATGCCTCAGGGATGGAAAAAAGAACCTCGAACTTAATGCTTGGCTACAATAAGAAAGGTGTCGAAATTGGAAAAACTTATCTTAGTCTTGAAGAATTTCGGGAGAAAGCGCTAGAAAGTCTCGAAGAAGACACTGAAGATGAGGTGGTTTATTTCATTAGAAAAGATGAAGGTAAGCGTTTTGCTGAGCCGCGCGAAGTTATTGACGATATGTTGGCGGCCATTGTTGGCGCCGGGCCAGAAGCTACCTTTGCGAACGACGATAGATTCCCGAATCAGGATGCTCGTTCTGTGAGGTTTGGCGGACCTAATGGCGAAGTCCAACGCGGGGTTTTATGCTTGGTAATGAGGGTATCCAGATGCCAAATGGAGTTTATGCCGAAGTTGGAACTATTGATTCCGCAATGGAAAACTATGCAAAAGTTACAAAAAAGGAAGTCCCAGTACCGCCGCCAGGTCCGTCAGGAGACGACCCTGAACCGCCAAGAGAGATACCGTTGCCGCCGGAACAAACTTCTGATACGAAAGAAACGGAAGGCGCCTCAAAAAAGCCCTACACCAGGCTACTGTTGACTTGGCGGAGCTGTATGCTAGAAGTCGTCGACTTGTCGCTGGGCCAGGTACGCGTGAAAGGTTCGAAGAAGCCAGAAAAGAATACCAGCAACTTCTTGCTGAACACTTATCTAACTTGGGCCGCACTGAATACTCTGCTGGGTATGAGTCTCTATCTGCCGAGATTCAGGGCGAGGCTGACAAGCTAGCAGCCGAAAATGTCGAAAAATTAATCGATTTTGTGGGTGGCGACCTAGAACATCCGACTAAGACACCTGAAGAAATTGAAGCTAAACGTGAAGAGCTTCGTAGAGAGGCTGAGGCCAAGATGAAGGAACGGTATCCAGGTATGGTGGATGAAGTTGAAACCGCTGTTACTTCAAAAGTGATTGAAGAATATGCCAAAGCACGCACCGAACTAGAAGAAGCTACGATAGATGCTCTTGATAATGGATCTATTTGCCGCAAAGTAGTTAGTAAAATCATTACCAACAAGTGGGTAAAGCGTGCCTTAGTAGCTGCCGCTGCGGCTGGCTTAGCTGTCGCTGCGGTTGGTATTGGCCACGGTGTTGTGGCTGGAACATTAGCCGTCTCTCTTGGTTATACGGCTGGAAGTGCTATTGCTGGAGCTGTTCGTGGTGGATTGGCGGGTTTCTTTATGTCTCGCCAGGATTCTAAAACTAGCGCAATCCGTGGCTATGGTGGCAATGTTGGCGAAAGTGTAGAAGGAAGAGTTGAGTCTGGTGAACATATTACGGCCGAAACTCTTGCTTCGGAAGCTATGTCTGATTACGCTGCTGCTAATCGGGCAGATCTTCGCAGCAATAGGCTCAAGACGGCTGTTTCTACTGGTGCTGGTGTCGCAATTGGCGCTGCGGCTAGCGGCATCCATGTCGATAACATAGCTCGCTCTACTGCTAAACCAGATCAAATTGGGACTAAGCGTGGACTGGAGATAACCGATACTAAGGTCGATCGGGTCCAGGTAGGAACTACGCCGGTAAAATACGAAGTTGACCTTGGCAAAATTGATGTTAATGAAGGGGCCGGTTTGGGCGAAGCGTTTACTGATCTCGGCGGGGATCCTTCTAGGATATCTGAAGCTGTTAAAATTGCAAATCAATTAGACGCATCGTATGGCATGGTGCCGGGTAGTAATGGCGTTATCCCTGGTGTCGGAGGGCAAGTTGGTGAATTTGCCCACACCTACCCAGGTACTATTGACACGTGGCCGCAGCAAGCTCGCGAGTATATTACCCAAGTTGCACAGAAATGGGCCGAAAGTGGGCTCATAGATGCTACCAAAACTGGTGGCGATCCATTATATCTTGATGTTCCAAAGCCGGTTTTCTCCGTCGTAGAGACGCCAATTTTCTCAGACGTTGAAAAGACAGTGATTAGTTACCTTCCAAATCTGTTTTATCGAACCCTTGTCCAAGCCGAAGCGGCCGCCGTCTCTGGTGTTATTGGCGGTACGGCTAGCCTGACGAGAGAATCGGAGCCGCAACAACACGATAGTTAGGGCTTAAAAATCGAGTCTTAAAAATGCTTTTTTGATAGCATTATTTAAATTTAAATAGTCCTTTAATACTCTTCGAGATAGTGCTCGAGATAGCATTGGTTACCCCACGCTGAACGCCAGTAGTGACAGTCTTTTCGATTTTGCCGCCAATACTATTAGCTTTTTTCTTTGCCTCGAGCGCTTCTTGTTGCTTTTTGATAGCAAGTTGTTGTTTTTCTTCGAGAGTCCTAGCACGCTCCTCGGCTTTGGCTTGTTTTTCCGCTTCCTTTGCCTGTTTTTCTGCCTCCTTGGCTTCGGCTAGCTTTTGCTTCTCCTCTTCTATATGTTGTTTTTCTGCTTCGGCGGCGGCAGTTTTTTCTTCGTTGTGTTTAGTAATCTTTTCGTGGGCGGATTCGTTATCGATAGCTTCGTCGTATTTGCCGCAAAGTGGGCTGTTGTTGATGACTTTCATGCGGACCATATCGTTGATGGCACCCATGGAGCTTTGGGGCGGTAAGATTGTCACGCGTTCAACGATGGTTGGAGCACCCTTCTCGTCTTGGAAAGAAACAAGCGCTTCGCCGGTGCCGAGCTCGGAAATGGCTTTTTCCGTGTCGAAAGCTTTGTTGGCACGGAAAGCGCCAGCGGCTGCTTTAACAACCTTTAGTTCGCTAGGCGTGTAAGCGCGTAAAGAGTGCTGGACGCGGTTGCCGAGTTGCGAGAGGATGTCGTCCGGAATGTCAGTTGGCTTTTGCGAGATGAAATAAAGACCAATACCGCGTGAACGGATAAGCTTTACGACCTGAATAATTCGCTTGAGGCGGTAAGAAGGCATGCCGTTGAAAAGAAGATGCGCTTCGTCGAAGAAGAATACCATCTTCGGCTTTTCTAAGTCGCCAACTTCTGGCGAGGTGGTAAAGAGGGTGTTTAGTAGCCACAGCAAGAATGAGGCATAAAGATCGGGACTTTGGAACAATTCGACAGCGTGAAGAATATTGATAACACCGCGGCCATCCGTATCGTTCGCAAAGAAGTCTTTAATTTCCAGTGCAGGCTCGCCGAAGAATTTATCGGCGCCCTGCTTTTCTAGCGCAAGGAGGCTGCGTTGAATTACGCCAACGCTTTGAGTGGTGATATTCCCATACTTGGTGATATATTTGTCTTTATTTTCAGCTACGTATTGCAAGGTTGAGCGGAGATCGGCGAGATTAATAAGTTGAAGACCTTCGTCTTTTGCGACTTCAAAGACAATATTGAGATTTCCCTCTTGTGCTTCAGACAGACCAAGCATCATAGAGAGAATGTCGGCACCTACCGCTTCTACGGTAGCGCGAATGGGGTGACCGTTTTGTCCGTAAAGATCCCAGAAGCGGACAGGAAAGTTTTTGCATTCGAAGCCGTATTTTTCTAGACCAAGCTTATCGATGCGTTTTTGGATATTTTCGTTGATTTCACCCTCAACGGCAGTGCCAGCTAGGTCTCCTTTGACGTCTGCGAGAAAAACTGGCACGCCGGCATCAGAAAAACTTTCGGCCATGACTTTTAGCGTGATGGTTTTGCCGGAGCCGCTTGCTCCCGTTATGAGGCCATGGCGGTTTGCCATATTGAGGAGGATTGATGATTCTTGTTTGTCGGATTTGCCGACGAGGATTTTGTCGTTAGTGTACATAATTAATCTCGCTTAATTGATTATATTGTACCAAAAACACTAAAAACTAGCGCATGCTACAATAGAAATAGACGAGGAGGTTTTTATGAAAGAAGATAAGAAAGTTATAGGTATCATTGGGCTAGCGGCCGTTGTCGCGTTGGTAGTTATAGCTGTTGTGGCTGCAATTAATCTTAATAGGCCTGCGGAAAGGGGCGTCGAACGAGACCCCAAGATTGGTAGCTTCGTACTAGAAACGAGCGGCGGTGTAGCGTATGAGTGGCGATGTACTATAGATGACGATACGGTTGCTAAATTTGGGAATGTTAAGAGCAGAAACCTAGATGCAAATAGCGACGGTGGGCGAATTGAGGAAGTGCATGAGGTTATTGCGCTCAAAAAAGGTAATGCAAAAATTCATTGCGATTACAGTAATATGGTTGAATATGATGGTAAGCCAACTGAGAATAGAGATTATTTAGTTAATGTTAATGACGATCTGGACATTAATATAACCGATATTACGGCCGAGTTCCACGAAGATGAATAAAAAAATCCCCTTTACGGGGATTTTTTGATGGCTATTCTTTAACCATAGATTGCGCGTTGTTTGGATAGGTTTTCGTCGGTTGCGGCGGCGGCTTTAATTTGCTCTTCGTTGTTGATTAGAGCTTTCTTGGCGTCGTCATCTTCCGCGCTCTTCTCTGTTATGTTTGCTAATGTATTCGGATCGATTGGCTCGGCGCTATTTAATAAAGCTTCGTTGACGGCGTTTGGAGTAGTTGCAGTTTGGCCAAAGACCATTTCTGCAATGGGGGCGCTGTCGTCTGTTTCTTGGTCGGCTGGATTACCTGAACTGTCTTGTTTTTCGTTGGCCTCAGATTCTTCGGTTGTAATCCGCTCCGCTTCGCTCAGTAAGTCTTTAGACTTTTCCAATTCGGCTGTAATATCGGAGGCTCCTTTTTGCATTTTTGCCATTAATTCAGGGTCTTGCACTTGTTGAGCTGCTTGGTCGAGACTGTCTCTTAGGCTGTCGGCTTTTTCGATAGATTCTTCAGCTTCGCTTTTGTCTATCGTGGCGTTTGGATGGTCGGTAGTCATTTCGATGGCGGCTTTTTCGGCCGCTACGCTGGCGCCAGCGGCGGAGACCATTGCGGCGTTAAGGATGTTTTCGCTTTCGGTCTTGCCATCAGACTCCCCGGCGGCAATTTTCGTAGAGAGGCCATCGGCGGCGCGTTGTGCCTGTTCTGCGTTAGTGGACGCAGTGTCAGCATCGCGAAGGATGGCTTCTTTGCCGCCAGGGGCGTCACTGGAGACGTCTTGCACTAAATTGCTGACGTCTACGTTATTATCATTGATTTGTTCTTCGGCGGCTCGTTCGGTGGCGTTCAGGGCAGTCCGCTGATTTTCGTTATCGGCATTAGGCGTACCGTCTATGGTTTTCTCAGTTGGTGCAATGGCGTCTACTATTCCGACCGTTGCGGCGGCGGCTACGGCGGCCTCTTGGCTGGCGACGCCAAATTCTGGTACGTCAGCCATCGCGGCGGCGAAATCTGGTTCCGCTTCTGGCTCTGCGCCGACTTTTTCTCGCCATTCGGCAGCGGCTTGTTCGCGCGCGGCGATTTCTTCTGCGCTTAATTCTTTTTCAACTCTCTTCCCTTCGAGTGATTCATGGTTTTCTAGTTGATTATCGCTTGTGTAGGCTGCATACATTCTCGTGTTCCTCCTTATTTTTTCCAGCTTACTCGGCCGCCGACGGTATTACTATAGATGCTTACCCAGGTGTGGCCACGGTTTAATTCGATTTCATTATTTTGACTATCAAAGAATTTTAGCTCATCGGTGACGTTAGCGCGTCGCCAAGTGGCGGGTTGCACGGTGCCATTTTGGAAGACATAAGCTTCGCCAGAGCCAGTAGTTTTATGATCGTAGTACTTTGGCTCACTTGCGCGAGGAGTAGTACTAACCTTCATGGCGACTAGTACGTCTGTAGTGATTTGGGATTGCTGATTATTCTTTTTGCGGTCCATATGTGCACCGCCATAGGCATGTGAGCGATAGTATTTATTCGTATTGGCGTCATACTTCCAAATCGTGTTGTAACTGTCGTCTCCTGACATGACAATCGTAATATTTGTAGCATTGCGCTCTTGTGGCTCGACAATAGTGTCTGGTTTTATACGTTTGAAGCCGGAAAATTTCGATTCACGATAGCCCTTTGCAATATTCCACTTGTCTATATCGGAGAAACTCGTATAGACATTGTGTGGCGCCCAGCGGTCGGCGGTACGAAATACATAGGTACCCTCGAACCATCCGCCATCAAGGTCGCGATAGCCACTTTGTTTTAGGGTATTAATAGCGTTGGTAGCTCCGCCCACGTGGATGTAGCCGCAGTTATATGGACGAGCGAGTTCGACGAAGGTTTGGCGTGCCGAGCGGATTGGACCAATCCAAGTTGGTTTTTCGTCTTGATAAAGCGCCATAAAGCGCGTAATGCCGCCTTCGGCAACGGCTTCATATACAACACCCGCTTCGCTGAGACCAGATTGTGGGCGCGCATCGACGCTATTTTCGATCATAATGCAAGTTACTTCGGCGATGGTAGCGTTTTTGTCCTTTGACTCTAGGCCAGTAAGAGTGGAATAGTATAGTTCGTCAGCAACGGCGTTTACTTGTTCAATGTCGCCGAGATTATTTGTAGTTAAAGATGGCTTGAAGAACCATAACCCACCAAAAACTACGACGGCCAGGATGATAATGGCGGCGAATATTTTAGCAGCAGTCCGCTTGATTGATTTATTGCGAACATCTCTTTCGTGTTCTTTTTTGCGTGCTTTTTGTACAGACTTTTTGACGGGTATTTTTTCTTCGTCAATACCTTCAGAATCGTTGATAAAGTCGTCAATATCTTGATTACTGGAGTCGTCATCATCAAGTGCGTCAGAAGCGGCGTCTTCTTTCGTAAACTCGCTTTGTTTGTAAAGCTTTACAAGCGTATCGTCTTCTTTGTCCTTTTTGCGAACGTAAATTTTTGAGCCACGATACGGCCGCTTATAACTGTCCATAGTTAAAGTTTAGCATAAGCTAGACAACTAGTCACGTGCGAAAGCAGTAATCACGGCGTTGAGGCGCGAAATACTGGTATTTTTGCCCAATACGGCAAGCGTATCGTGAAGGGTTGGGCTGAACGGTGCAAAGCTAATGCTAAGACGAATAAGACCAAATAGTACCATTGGTTTTTGCGAGTTTTCGGCAAGTAAATCATTTAATGCGTTTTGTAGGTTGTCGGCGGTCCAATCCTTAATATCGCTAAGTTTTGCGGTAGTCTTTCGGAGAAGATCACAGACTTCATGTTCGGATAGTTTCTTGAGGGCTTTATTTGTCGTAATCATATCCATGTTAACTTTGGGATCTTCGAAGAAATAAGTGGTCATGGTTTTGAGGTCGCCTAGCGTTTTGAGACGATCGTAGATAATGCTGAAGATTTTAAAGCGATAGTCTTCGTCGTAATTTGCAGCGGATGCTGGCCAAAAATCGGCGGTACGTTCAAATAATGCTTTGGCGTCTTCTTCGAATAAGCGACGTATCCATTGACCATTGAGCCAGAGAAGTTTTTGCTCATCGTAGCGGGCGCCGGCGCGTTGAATACGGTCAAGCCTGAATTTTTCGATTAAGTCTTGCTTGCTGTAAAGTTCCTGTTCGGTGCCGTCGTTCCAGCCGAGACAGGCGAGGAAGTTTAGCATGGCTTCTGGCAAAACGCCATCAAGGCGATAATCGTTGGCGGACTTGGCACCATCGCGTTTGCCGAGTTTCTTGTTCCCCGTTGGAGCTAGGATGTGTGGTAAGTGGACGAATTTTGGGCGCTCAAGGCCAAAAGCCTCGTAAAGCTCGAGATAATTGCCCATACTTGGCAGATATTCTTGACCACGCATGACGTGAGTAACGCCCATGGTGGCATCATCGATAATGTGTGCGAAATTGTAGGTTGGAAGACCATCGGCCTTGATTAGGATGATATCATCTTGAGTTTCTGGACCTAAATGTAGATCGCCATAAACTTCATCGTGATAATCGTAAGCCTTTGGCTCAGCCTTGAGGCGTAGCGGAAGGCCAACTTTCCACTCGGGCGTGTCTTCTGGGCGATAATTGCGATACAAGAAAGCCTGCTTGTTCTTATTGGCCTCTTCGCGATATTTTGCAACCTGTTCACTAGGAGTAGGGTCGGCGTAGGCGCGACCTTTCGCAATAAGCTTTTGCGCCCATTCGTAATAGATTTCTTTGCGTTGGGTCTGATAGTATGGGCCATGTTCCCCGCCCCGATCTGGACCTTCATCCCAATCTAAACCTAGCCAAAGAAGAGTGTCTTTTATTAAATCGGTAGCGCCCTCAACATAACGAGCCTGGTCAGTATCCTCGATGCGCAAGATAAATGTGCCATTAGTCTGTTTGGCGATTAGATATGGGTAGATTGCCGAACGAACGTTCCCTATATGTATATAGCCGGTCGGCGACGGCGCAAATCGAGTTACTGCTTTCATGATTCATACTATAACATTTTTTTGTCCGCATAGCTATAGGGTGCTTAGTATTGACAAAATTAGCGTTTGGTGATATAATCTCCTTTTAGGAAGTATTTTTTCGAAAAACATAAAGAAAGGGGGTGTTATGCGTACTATTAAAATTGTAGGTTTTTCGCTAGATGGACCCTTCCTGCACGGTTGAGTTGTGGTTGAAAGTATTGATATTTATGGAGTTCCTTGCGACTGCAGGGAGAACTCTTTTTTTATATAGTAACAATATTATCAATAATATAATTAATATCTTCAATAGATTTTCCTATATTAAATCTACCATTGCCTACTGGATAAAATACCGAATAACATTTATATTTTTTACCATTAATATCTTTTTCAAATTTCTTTTTTCTGCACTGAGAAACCGAAATTTTTTCATTTAAAACAATAGAAGAAACTTGATTACCAAATAATACTATTACCTTAGGGTTTATTATTTCGATTTCTTTTTCTAATAAATGTAGATATTCTTTATATACACTATCAGGAAGGGGTCTTGCATCAATTTGAGTACATTTACCTAAATTTGTAATAAAGTATTTATGTTTTTTTACATTATTATAAACTTCACATGCAAATTCTTCCGTCCAATCAGTTCCTTTAATAGTTTTTATTTTATCATATATATCTTTATCTAATAGTTTTAATTCATAAAATAAATCCCAAATATTTTTAGTACCAATCCAAGGTGATTTTAATCCTTTCCAAGATTTACTTGATGCAATATTTTTTCCAGTAGGATTCATAAATACAAAACATATATCCGGATTATCAGAACAACCACCATTATAAATAGAATCTAATTCCTTAGCACCATATTTAAGCTGCAATTTGTCATATTCTATTTTTAAATCATCTAAAGTCATTTTATCGCCTCTTTTTATAAATATAAAATAGATCTCATTCACGAAAAAGTCTCATTTTATAAGGATTTCCTTGATGTATAGTATAAATACAAGCCAACCACCTGTTTTAATCACAGCCCCCTAGCCTTGTGCTAGGGGGCTTTTGTAATGTAAACTTCATCTTTAGGCCGTGATAAATACTATCTAATCTTGGCGTAGATTATTGAATCGTAATATCTATCTATAAGATATTGTTCATCGTGTAGTATGGCTTCTTTTGTAAAGCCTAGCCGTTTCGCAAGGGCTATTGAGGCCTCATTACCTACTGCTGTTCTTATTTCTATTCTGTGCATATTTAGGCTAGCAAAAGCATAATCGATTAAGGTGGTGGCGCATTGTGTTGCGATTCCTCTGCCACGATATAATTTATCGAGCCAATAGCCGAGTTTGCAATTATGGTTTCTTTCGGAGACATCGTATATTACGACGGATCCGACGAATACTTTATTAAAAAAGACATTGTAGCCAAAGATGCATCCATGATCGAATTTCTTGATTTGGTTTTCAGTAAAAAGACGTACTTGGGTCGGAAAGTATATATTGTCTACCCATGGTAGCCAGGGTAAGAGGTGGTCGCGATTCGATTGAATGGTCTTAAATTTTACATCATCAACGTCGTGCGCGAAGCGTTTTAATGTAATCTCGTCATTGATGACGATTTTTGTGCTCGCTTTTAGCATATTCTAGGCCTTGCGATGAACGTCAATCTGTGGGTATGGAACGCTCACCTTGTGCTTTTCGAGGATTTCGAGTGTTTTGTGTAAGATGTTGCGTTTAGCGTCGATGCGCTTGCCCTTCTCGCTCTTAGCAAAGAGGCGATATTCTATGGCGGATTCAGCAAGGCTGTTTACGCCGCGATATTGACAATCGACTACAAAATCTAGCCCATGAGATGCTTCGGCAATCTCGGTCATGATTTTTTCGGCATCGGAGAGCTTTAGTTCGTATGGAAGTGGAATGTTGAGATTGATGGTGGTAGCGGAAACTTCGGCTTTTTCGATATTTCGGTTGGCGATGGAAATAATATTGCCAGTGAGGCCATCTTTAAGCTTAGTAGAACGGATGCCAGAATAGACCACCGTGCCACTGTCGGAACCAATAGTGACATAATCGCCCATTTTGAAGTAGTCTTCTGAGATGATGGAAATGCCACGAATGATGTCCTTCAGGGTGTCTTGAACGGCAAGACCGATTGCAACGGAGGCTACTCCGACGCCTGCGAGGAGACCGTCTACATTGACGCCGTTTATGCGTAAAATGAATAGTGCTACCAGTACAATGTAAGCCATGCGCGCAAAACTGCCAACCATAGCTGCATAGGTGTTGCGCTCTTTGTTCTTGTCGCGCTGAAAAGCCTTTTTGAAGGGTATCTTGATAATCTGATAAAAGATTATGGCGACGATGATCGTAACGCCGCTTGATATGATATTTTCCCAGTTAATATGCTTGATGATGTCACCCATTTTTTATCCTTTCTTGTGATTAAGTGCAGTTTTGATGTCCTCAATTTGATCACGAAGCTCGGCGGCGCGTTCAAACTCGAGATTGGCGGCGGCAAGTTGCATTTGTGACGATAACTCTTTGATGATTTGCGGCAACTCTTCATGCGGGATTTTGCGCAGATCGAGTTTTTTGCTTTTTTCTTTTTCTGGAATGATAGCGCGGAGACCTTCGCTAATCTCCTTAGCTACAGAACGCGGCGTAATGTGATGCTCTTCGTTATATTTTTGCTGAATTTCGCGACGGCGATAGGTTTCTTCAATGGCGCGCTGCATACTGCCAGTCATATTGTCAGCATACATGATGACCTTCCCCTCAACATGACGAGCGGCGCGGCCGATAGTTTGGACAAGTGCGGATTCGGAGCGCAGAAAACCTTCTTTATCGGCATCAAGAATGGCCACGAGTGATACTTCTGGCAGATCGAGACCCTCGCGAAGCAGATTGATGCCGACTAGCACGTCGTAGGTGCCATTGCGAAGGTCGCGAAGGATATCGCCGCGCTCAAGTGTGTCAATGTCGCTGTGGATATAGGCGGTTTTGATGCCGAGTTCGAGGAGATGTTCGGACAAATCTTCGGCCATGCGTTTGGTGAGTGTCGTGACGAGCACGCGTTGTCGTTTGGCGATCCGTTGGTCAATTTCTTCTACTAAATCGTCAATCTGGTTGTCGCTGGGGCGAACTTCGATTTCTGGATCAAGCAAGCCGGTTGGACGGATGACCTGTTCGGCGGGTGTTGGTGAATGCTGAAGCTCATATTCGCCCGGCGTGGCGGAAACGTAGATTACTTGGTTGATATGGCGGTCAAACTCGGCAAAAGTAAGCGGGCGATTATCTAGAGCGCTAGGCAAACGGAAGCCGTATTCGACTAAGGTCTCTTTGCGCGCGCGATCGCCATTAAACATGCCGCGGACTTGTGGAAGGGTCATATGAGATTCGTCGATTAGCATAAGATAATCTTCTGGGAAGAAATCTAACAGAGTGGCCGGTGGCTGTCCTTGGACGCGACCATCAAGGTGTCGCGAATAATTTTCAATTCCCTTAACGAAGCCAGTAGTTTCGAGCATTTCTAGGTCGTATTTAATACGCTGGCTAAGGCGTTGTGCTTCTAGGTATTTATGCTCGGCGTTGAAGAATTTGAGTCGTTCCTCGTATTCGGCGCGAATTTTGCGAATAGCTAAGTCGAGTGATTCTTTTGGTGTAGCGTAGTGGGTGTTTGGGAAGATGCCAATTTCTTCTGGCTCGGCAAGCACTTCGGCTGTGAGCGGATCAATTACCTTGATGCGTTCTAGCTGGTCGAAGCCGAATTCGAGCCGATATGCGCGATCGCCGGATGCGGGAAAGACGTCGATGGTGTCACCGCGAACGCGGAAGTTGCCGCGCTCAAAGGCGATATCGTTGCGGTGATATTGGATTTCGCTGAGTAGCTTGATAAAAAGTGACATATCGCGTTGTTCGCCTTTAGCCAGTCGGATAGCCATCGCTTTGTAATGCTCTGGAGAACCGATGCCATAGATGCAGGATACTGAGGCAACAATTAAGGTATCACGACGCGTTAACAGTGCTTCAGTGGCGCCATGGCGAAGGCGATCGATTTCTTCATTAATAGCGGAGTCTTTTTCAATATAAGTGTCTGTACTGGCGATATAGGCTTCAGGCTGGTAGTAGTCAAAATAAGATACGAAATAATGAACTTCATTTTCTGGAAAGAATTCGCGGAATTCCGAGTAAAGCTGAGCGGCGAGAGTTTTATTATGCGCCAAAATCAGGGTTGGGCGATTGTATTTTTCAATAATGTTCGCCATCGTAAAAGTTTTGCCAGAACCCGTAACGCCAAGCAAGGTTTGTTCGCGTCTTCCCTGCTTTAAACCATTAAGCAAGGTTTCAATTGCTTGCGGTTGGTCGCCAGTGGGTTGGTATTTACTGTGTAATTTGAAATTCATCTGTTTTAGATTATATATCAAAAACCACCCTCATTGAGGGTGGTTTGGATGCTTACGCTGTTAGGACTGTGCTGGCGGAGTTTGGAAAGGATTCTCGCTTTCGGTGGTTGTTGGCGCTTCTGCTGCTGATGTTGTGCTATCGGTAGATGTCTCCGGCGTTGAGGCTGGATTATCGGTGGTTTGTGCGTCTTGATTCGGCTGAGTGTCGAACGGCGATTGCGTATTAGCAGCATTATCTAATAGATAGGTGTCGCTGCCAAAGCCGAGGATACAATAGAAGATTGGCGCGAGTAGAATGAGACCGATGGCGAATCCAGTGCTCTTACCAAAGGCTGGTGCAATTTTTAACGCTACCATTATTTGCCAAATAATGGCACCGACGCCTGGAATAAAAATGAGTAAAAAGAGGAGGCCTTCTTGTCCAGAAATTTCGGTTAGAACATATTGACTATAAAACGGAACAATCGCATTCCACCCTGGTCGTCCAGCTTTTTCAAACAGCTTCCACATACCGATTAAATATACGATTCCCAAGATAAGAACCGGTATCATTATGATGGCGAGCATGCCAAAAATGACACTCATGCCCGTTGCTACTTCCGCGTCGTAGACGCTTGTGGCTAGTAATTGACTTAACATATTAGTTATTCCTTATGTTTAAATTAATTATATTTTAGCGTGTTTTTTAATTAAAGTACAATAATCTTTGCCGCGTTCTTCGAAGTTTTTGTAGAATCCATAGCTGGCGGCAGCTGGCGATAATAAACAAATTCGCCCCTCGGCGGTCTTTTCGAAAGCGAGATCTACGGCGTCAGCCATATTTGCAGCTGGAATTAGTTTTTGAGAGTACGGTGCTTCTTCGAATAGTTTTTGAAATACTGTGGTAGTATTCGGCAGGAGGATAATGTTCCGTACGTCGCTATTGCGCAAGAAGTCTACCAATGGATGATAATTTAGACCGCGGTCCATCCCTCCCAGAATTAGGGTGTCTACATCTTCGAGGGCTTTGACAGCATTGATGACCGCTTCTTGAGCAGTTGCTATGGAATCGTTGTAGAATCTAATGTGATTATATTCGCCAACATATTCCATGCGGTGCGGTAAACCACGAAAACTGTCTAAATGTTTGAGTGCCTCTTTGCGGTCGACGCCCATAGCTTCACAAGCGGCGATGGCGGCGTAAATATCGTGTAGATTATGATCGCCAACTAGATGCGTGTGGATTTCTTCTTTTGGAATATCGATGTCGTGGTAGATATCGATTTTATGCATAGGTAGATTTGCGATCTCTTCCCTACTAGCATGTTGGAAGATGTCGCCATAGATTAGCGTATCGTTTGTTCCCTGATACTTATAGATACTTTTCTTTGCGTTGTAGTAATCTTCGGCGCTCTTATAGTGGTCGAGATGTTCTTCGTAGAGATTGAGCAGTATGGCGACATGTGGGCTAGCCTGCACGAACTCTAATTGATGGCACGAGATTTCAAACACGATTATGGTGTTTTCTTTGATTAGGTCAATTGCATCAAAGCAAGCAATGCCAATATTGCCGACTAGTATTGCGTCACGCCCGGCTTCTTTTAGGAGATGGCAAGTTAATGACGAAGTGGTGCTTTTGCCTTTGGTGCCAGTGACGCCAATGACGGGGTTTTGGCAAAAACGAAGGAATAAGTCAGTTAAAGAAGTTATTTTAGATAGCTGATCGTCATTGACAAAGTCTCGCGTCGGAATGCCTGGCGACTTAATGATAATATCGAATTCTTTGACATGTTCGAGGTAATTTTCTCCCGAAAATGTTTTTACATCAACTAAGTCGAGCGCTTTTTGGTCGGCGATGGCAAGATTTGCGTCTGGCAGATTTTGCTGAATAAAGTTTAAGGCACTTTTGCCCTCGCGGCCATATCCTAATATGAGGATGCTTTTTCCGGTTAAATAATTTATGATGTCTTGTTTCATACTCTCGCCAACATATTTACGTATTCTTGTGGAATATTATGTTGCGGGTTGTAATAATTTTCAACGTTATATAGTGCTTTAGGATTATAGAAGTGATCTTTGTAGTACTGTAGCAAGAATGGCAGATGGCCATTGGTATGTTCGACCGCGAGCTTTAGCGAGTAGTTTATTTCTTCGCGCGTGCCGACGCATTCAAAAGGCTTAGTAGTATCTGGATTGACTAGGCCGATGAATATTTGTAACAAGCTTCGATCATTAAAAAGATTGTCGCCAAATATCAGCCCCAATCGCTCAAGAGGAACGAACGGGTATAACATAATGAAAACATAGAGACATTTGGCGCAATGGCTGCACCATTTATTTTCGTGCATACCAGCATTGCAACTGCGGAAAATGCTGAGATAGCGAGGATATTTGATGAACTTTTGAACGATTGTATATTCGTTTATGCAGCGTAATAGGCTAAAGTATTCAATTTTTGGTGTAAAGTAATCGTTGCAATAGCTACGAAAATCGTTTTCGAACTCAATACTTTTTGAATATTGATGATTGATGTTTGTGCCTGCAACGTTCCCTTCGTTGGCGGAGGCCTCGTTCGAGAGGACGATGTATTTTTTATTGTTTAGATATGCCATAATGTATGCCGCAAACGCTAAACAAGATGAGAATGGAATATGCCCATTAAGAAAGCCTTGCTTGTTTAGTTCGAGCATGTGTCCATCGAGGGTGAGATTGAAGTCGGCAATAGAATCCATTGAATAGCCGGCCTGCGTGATGCAGCTATGCGCGGCGAGGTTTTCTGGATAGATATTGCGATTATATTGAAGACAAATATTGTCGACATGCATATCGCGTAGCGCTTCTAGCGTAACAACAGAATCCTTTCCTCCGCCGACCGGGATTAGATTGCCGCTTGGTCTAAAATCTTCGAATTCATAATCGGGGCGATTGGGCGACGGCTCGTCGGCAATAATCTCCATAAAATCTTCATAGGGGATATTGAGTTTATTGACATACATGAATTCGCCGAGGCCGTTGTAGAACAATTTTTTAAAGAATTCTTTTTGCCTTTCGTCGAGCGGGCCGGCTTTTATCTCGAATTTTGGTGAACAAGTTAGCTTGTAGTAATTGATAGCATTGATGATGCCGAAGTTGAAAAACAAGTATTCTACGAATTGTATATTAAATACGGAGTTGCGAATATCTGAAACGGAAATATCGACAGTTGGCTCAAATGTATGCTTCCCTAGTTTGTAGACGAATTTGGCATGAATACCTTCGGCGTTGCGCTCTACGGTGTACGACTCGAAGATGAATTTAGGATATTGATTACGCAGTTGTGTGTTATCTTGCATATGATTCTATTATAGCTTATATGACAGTATTAAAACTGGAAGATTTGCATGCCCATCCAGCTATCGCGTACGCCTTTGCTGGACATGCAAGTGTCAAATAACTTATCGAGTGTATATTTGCCACTTTGGGAGATTGAATATCCGGAGCTGTCAATGAATTGGACATTGTTTTTGCTATCGTAACCTAGCAATAAGAGCGCGTGATGCGACCCAGCGAGCTTTGGGCACTGGCTATGCGCTACAAACATTGCCACTGGTTGACCATTATTAAGCGCAATTTTGGCGAGACGCTTTGACTCTTTTACGCTAGTTTCGCCAAAGTAGGCTTTGGCCTTGGCGTTGAAGTGCTTAATAGTTTCAGCGTAGCCGTCTTTTGCGCGAAGAGTCCCATTATATAACCCTTTCTTCTTGAGGTTATTCTGAATATCGATAGTAGAGTAAAATGTTCCGCTAGTGGCATTATGCGCCGCCATAAAGGCATGCGCGCGACAAGAACCCTTATTGAGGCCTGGATTATTCTGATAACCGATGTAATATTCAACAGTCCTCTTTGGATAATTTACTATTGCGAGGGTTTTGCAATAGCTGCCGTTTATAGTGCCGCAGCGGCCCTTGCTGTCCTTAACATTATGTTTGAAAGTGATATTGGTGGCTTTACAAAGTCCGCGTCCAGTTTCGGCGGTGCAATATTTGCCAGAGATTTTGGCGTTGGCGTTGTTTGAGACGGTTACTTTAGCGGTAGCGGTAATGTTGTTGGTGGTAGTGGCATATATGGTCGTAACACCCTCTTTTACACCGGTAACTCTGCCATTGTCGTCGACTGAGGCTATAGCTGAATTCGTGCTTACCCATTTGAGCGTTTTGTCATCGGTATTTGCTGGGGTAAAACGAGGGATAATATTTTTAGTGCCTTTCGGTGCAACGGTATAATTGTCGCTATCGAATGTAAGTGCAGTAGCTAAGATTGGTTTTGGGACAGTGATTGTTTTGCTGTCGCTTTTGTCGTCGGCGGTGACGGTTATAGTGGCGGAACCTGGCGAAACGCCAACAACGCGACCCTTATTATCGACGGTCACGACATTTTCGTCACTAGTCTTCCAAGTGAGCTGGCGATTGGTGGCGTAATCTGGGATTACCGTAGCGCGCATGGCGGCATTCTGACCGATTTTGAGAGTAGATACACCGCCGAGTACGACGGATTTTACGGGAATATTCTCGGACTGACCTCCGCTTCCGCCATTGCCGTTATTACCACCACTGCTAGATTGGCCGGCAGTCGGTTGCTTGCCATCGATTGAGTCGAGAATAAGGTTAGTGATTGCAAATGCCATTAGGGTGACGACTAATCCGATTAAGGAATACATAATGGTGCTTTTTGCGGTTCTAACTTTGTTGGAGTCGCCCATAGACGTCATGTAGGTAATGCCGCCAATGATGATAGTGACAACCGCCATAATACCTACCCAAAGATAGATTTGATTTAGAACGTTTTTGACGCGCTCTTGGAGTGCGGCTTCTTCGTTTTTGCCCTTTTCGCCACATAATCTAGGATCGTCTATTCCGGCCAATTCACAGGCGTCACTTGCATAGGATAGTTGTGGCGTAAAGATTGTTAGGCTGGTAGCCAGCAGAATGAGCGCAAAAAATCCGATAATAATCCTAGGTAGCGAAGGCGCTTTTTTCATTGGCTAATGCTCCCATGCATTGATTAATATAGGCTTCTGGCTTATGACGCATAATATCTGTCTCGCTATATTGTTGGCTAAGCTCGTGAAGCGCTTTCATGCCGACATTGAAGTAATCTTCTTCGCTGTGCTCTGGGTTATTGCGCGCGCGAATGCGAGCAATAACGCGAATATTATCGCCAAGGTCGCGGTAAACATCGTGTAGACTATTTTCGTAATAGGTTTCGAGTTCTTGATAAATCCCGCTAACGCGATCGAGATCTTCCGTATCGAATGGTGGTTGGATATTGTCGTGATTAAGGGTTATTTGAGCGTTATATTCCATGAGCCCTTTGATTTTGGTCGCATCGTCTGGATATCTATCAAAGGCAATGTCGCAAATTGCGATGTATTTGTTGATAGCTGTGCGTGCTAGCCAGCCGGGGTTGTGATCGATGAAGATGTTATAATCTGGATTATTTTGTTGCTGTTCGGCGATATCTTCGACGAGGGCTGCTTTTGCGATCGAAAACAAATCATCTTCTTCGTACGAAGAGTTTTCGTATTCGGGGACGATGGTATTGATTAGGCGATCTAGATCGTTCATACTTGTGCTTATTATAACATTACGGCCTATTTCTGAGTATGTTATTCGTGGATAAGCTTGACTATTTTGCTATTTTATGCTATTATATACAAGATATAGTAATTCGTTTACTTTTTGCTCTTTGGGAGGTCATAATGAAAACTATAGACAGAAAGGCGTTGAGGCTACTTGTCATTACGGCAGTATTAAGCATCCTGGGCCATTTTCGCATTCAGGGCGGCTTCTTTATTGGTGGCATATGGATAGAATATGTGGCAATCGCGGTATTCTTCATACTGACCGTCGCAACGGTTGGTCTGTTGCTGTGTGTGTCTACCGAGCACCGTGCGAGAGGTTGGATGGAACTGCTGTTTTGCGCAACTTGCGGCAAGATCATCGGCGAGTCGTTGGCGATGTATTACGACTGCGGTCGCCTTGCGGTATATGCATTGATGCTGCTCTATGTGTCTGCATCTTGCACAGCTCTGATTGGTTTTTGTGGTGGCAAGGTAAAGACGATGATTCCGCAGATCCTATTTGTCGCTGGTCTATCTCTGGTGTGCGATTATGTTCTTTACGGCATAATGGGACTTAGGGTCGGCGCCAAGTGGCTCTATTTTGTACATTCTCGTCCCGCCGTGGATTATAGCGTGATCCTGGTGGCGCAGTTGACTGTGCTCGCTGCCCTACTGGCCGAGAATCAAGTCATGTCTATGTCAATAGATAAAATTGGCATGTGTGGCGCTGTAGCCGTTGACGTTGTCTCAATACTGGCATCGCTGGATGAATTTGCATCTGGGAGTATGACAGGTCTGGCTTGGCGTACGGCGCGTCTGATTGCGCTATTGTTCTTGGTACTGTTAGCATTCTTGTGTCCGGACAAAAACAAGTAGTGCGACTCCTCCTCCAAAAAAATAATTATGCCCCCGGCGAAGAGCTGGGGGCACTTTCGTTGTAGAAAAAAGAGGATAAGCTTGATTTTGTCTTCGCTTTGTGTTATAATATACTGATATAGCGTTTTTTTGAAATGTTTGTACATTAAAAAGGAGGTGGACGATGTTGAATAAAAATAAAAGTGCGCAAATGGCAATGCTGTTTGTCCTTGTTGCCGTATTCACGGTAATCGGGCACTATCGTGACCGCATGCCCGTGCCTAATATGTATGTTTTCGGAATGTACATATATGGGGTCGCGGCTGTTGTTGCTGCTGTCATAGCGGTATTGTTCATGATGACCCTGCTCTGGAGGCGCTTTGGATGGCCGATGAAAGAAACGATCGACTTGGCTCTCTATGCTGCTTGCGGAAAGGCGCTTGGGGAGACTGCTGCATTTTTTTCTCAACGCCCCTTTGGGTTTTTGCAGCCATACATCGTGGCACTGATTGGACTAGTCGTGCTGGTCGGCTATGTGGCAGCTAAAATATTTGGCGGCGGCAGATATGTCCCGTCTTATATCGTAGTCGCGACGGCCTATTGCCTTTTTTGTGACTACGTCCTACTGGGGGTGTGGGGTATAAAACATGGCCAAGGGCTGAGGTTCTTCGCCAATA
>JAEETK010000032.1 GCA_016290315.1 Candidatus Saccharimonadota bacterium
CCTTTTTAATAAGCTCACTATCTATTACGTCAGTAAAATCAACTTCCGTGATATGATAATCCCCGCCCATCGTGACGGCCTTTGGCGTGGCAGATATTTCGAGAACCAATTCCGGTTTAATAACTTCGTGAACCAAGGCCTGCGAGTTAGTACCATAGAAAGTCTGGTGACTTTCGTCGACGATTAATATAATACCTATACCTGCCGCACGAGTGGCGTCCAAGACGTCTTGAAGATTTTTGCCATCTTCGCCCTGGCGCACGGCTTTATTCGCCCATTCGCCGTCTTTGTCTTTTTTGAATAGTTTTTCCCAGTTTGTAAACAAAACTGTATTCCTGGTCAGTACGCCGGCGCTCATGGAATCAACATTTACTAATTGATATTCTGTCTCCGCCAGACGATCGGAAAGTTTCTTTAGCGATTGCTCATGAAGCTTGTTTGGTGCCGCCCAAATGATTGCGTACGGATGAGTTTCAAAGAAATCAGAAAGGTTGCGCAAAATCTCTGCCGCCATAATTGTTTTACCAGAACCTGTAGGACTTTTTAGTACGACTTGCGAAACTTTATCTGGAGATTTACCCTGCTCTTTTTTGATCAAGAAATCGCGAATATATTCAGCAGTTTCATTAATTGCCCCGTTTTGAAAATCTTTGAGAATCATAAGTCCTCCTTTTTCTGCTCTTCTACGATGTGCGCATAAGTCTTCAGTAAACCTTCCGGCATGGCGACGAATTCGATTTCGAAATCTGCGCCATAATCATCTTCAAATGCGTCACGACTATACGAAAATACATAGAGTTTGACCGGACGCTTTTCTTCGTTTCGTTCTTTGAGATCCGTAATAACTTCTTCAAGCAAAAATGGCTCAAATACTAAACCAACATATTTTTCGTTCGATTCGTAAATTGCGAAATCTTCGTTAACTTCAAGTTGCTTATACGCATTTTCTTTAACCTGGATAATGTCTTCCATGTACGCGGCCATATCCTGACGGTTCGCATCGATGCTAGGCTTCTTTTCGCGATGATTAATTTTGTAGTAACGGAGATTTGCCGGAATACCGTCAGAATATTTGCTACCATCCTGACGCTCGCCAGTAATGACGGTCTTGACGCGTGGGTAGGTAATATCTTCGGCAATTTTTACAGAATCGGGGCCTTTGTCGCCATTGTTTGTGCAAAGAATAAACTGACGATGACCGCCATCCTCTTTGTTTAGTTCGAGGACGGCTTGACCAGTTGTGCCGGAGCCAGCGAAGAAATCAAGGACTACGGAATCATGCTTTGGATATGAGCGCATAAAATCCTTTATGAGCGACACTGGCTTAGGATGCGGAAAGACTTCGTTTTTATTAAACACTTTTTCTAAATCTCTATTCCCCAAATCATTATTAACTATAAGAGAAGACAGATTTTCAGTCTCTACAGCATTTAAGTATCTTTTTAGGCCTGGTACTTTCGAATCGAAATAGATAAGATTATTCCGAATCTTCTCATCCATATCCTTCTTTTTGTAAAGCCAGCCACGTTTAGGTCTTGTGCAAATAGATCCAGTTTTTGGATTAATTAAATTATAAGTGTATTCAGGATTATTCCAAGCCGTCGAAGAAGGGTTCCCTAAGTCGCTCACCCTAAACACTTCATAGTTATCGTCTACATACTTATATTGCTTAGTCCCTCCGGAAATATTTGGGTCGTTTTTATATAACTCCCTTAATAGTTCTTGAGTGCGAGACGTCGAGAGTTTCTTCTCCTTACACTCCTCAATTATTTTCTTTATTTGGTTAAAAGATCCTTTCGTTTGCGAAAAATAGCTGTTATTTATAGCATCTTTAATCTTTACATATGTAACAATGTATTCTGTTTTTTGAGACACGGCTATAGAATTGTTGTTTCCGGAATTCTTAGCCCAAATAAAATCACAAACAAAGCTTTCTTTTCCGAATATTTCATCACATAGCATTATTAGTGATGCGTGTTCAATGTCATTGATTGATATCAATAATACACCATCGTCTTTCAATAAAATCCTTGCTAACCTCAGTCTTGGCTCCATAAAGCTGAGCCACTTACTGTGACGAAATTCGTCTTCGGAATCTACGTAATTATCGTTGTAAATGAAATCTTTATTGCCGGTATTGTATGGCGGATCAATATAAATCACGTCCACCTTACCAGCGTGCGTATAATTCAAAATCGATAGCGCCTCAAAATTATCACCTTCGATAATCAGATTTGTTGGTTCGCCCGGAGCGTCCTCTATGCGCTTATCGGTAACTTCTTCGAGGTATGGTTGTTGAGTTTCAAAATCCTCAATCACCTTTTCGGTCTTATGCTCCCAAACGAGGCCGTATTTTTTGTGCTTCTTTAAGCAATTAATTTCGGCGACTAATTCGTCGTGCGAAAAATTAGCATATTTATCAGATGTATCATTCACAATTGTAGGTTCCAATTACTCTTATGTTTGATAAAAAGTGCTGCGCTGCATTTAAATAAAAATTGCAGCCCCCAAGTCGCCGGCTGGAACCTACAATTTCGCGTTTTAGGCAAAAACTATAAGACCGACTCCTACGGGAGCTGCAATCAAAGTTTTTGCAACGCGAAAATACGTCAGCTAAAACGCGATATATTGTTAAATTGTAAGTTCCATCTTTATTATATCTGATTTTAAGGTGTTTGTGTGAAAAAATCTTAAGCTTATGCTTTTGTCGTTTGATAGTTATTGTGAAAATAAATCCTCTAGAAATATCGTACTAGATTTACGCAGAATAAAGCGTAATGAAAACTTATGTATACGCGAGATCCGAAACTACCTAAATAATTCACACATTATCGAAAAATATTGATAATCACAAAAGAAAGAAGCTTAATTGACATGAGAAAAAAGGGGTAGTATAGTGATTGTATGGGACGGGCCCAGTATTACAATGTACAGGGTGGCTGTCCTATTTTTTGTCGTCACTTGCTTTTCGGGTTTTAGACCATAATGTCCAGAATAAGAATCAGGTTTGTTTAGAGATGAAAAATAACCCTAGGGGTTATCTTTCATCAAAACCATATTGAGTGTAGTTTCTAGAACTGCGCTCGATAAGTATATTATATCAAAAGTATTGAACTTACGCTTTTACTTCTAGTTAATTAGGCATATTGTCTTTGAGGGTGCGTGTTTTGCCCTTTTGGATGTTTTAGCCATAAGCCATTGGAGGCCAGCTCGCTGGGGCTTCAATGAACGGTGATTCTAGATAGCTAGAGGTCCCGGAGGAAGTCTTTACATGAGCGTTCGGATTACCATCATGGGCGTGAGTGTGGAGTTTGGAATTCGGTTTCCGAAATTCAAAAAAATTCGTCGTTAAATAAATAACGACGAACCCAAAACACAGCGAGTGTAGTTTCTAGAACTGCGCTCGTTGCATATATTATACCAAATAATTGAACTCATGCTTTTATAAGTGAAATCTAAACATTAATATGTGAACGGGTTGTTTTGGCATCGCGTGAGGCTCGGAGAGAATTCTCGCTCGCAGGAGCCTCACTGAACGGTGATTCTAGATAGCTAGACGCTCCTGAGAAAGATTCAGATGTCACTCACTTTCAGGATTTGGATTGTGGAGTTGAGGTCCGAAATTCGCTTGGTGCGGAAGCCAAAAAAATAGTTAGCCGCTAGCGGCTAACCAAACCCAAACAGAGCGTAGTTTCTAGAGCTGCGCTCGTTGCATTAATTGTATCATATTACTCGACATTTACGCCTTTGCTAAACAGTTTCTTGCCACCGAAGTATAAGCCGATTATTAGCGCGAGATACAATGCATCGGTTACGGCAATGAGCGTGCGGTAGGTCGAGAAGCCGATCACTACATCCGCCGCATCGCCGAACATGGCTTTGACACTATCGTCGAACATGCCGATTGAGTAGATGATGGCGAGTAAAATACTTTGCAGAGCAAAATACAAGAAGATGCCAAGAATCACAGAACGGGCCATACGACCATTATTTGCGCGATGGCCAACGGTAAGGCTAAACATGCCAACATTCACAGCATAAACTACCTCCAAAACGGCCGTAACGAGTATTCCGAGCACGATAAATGTCATGTCGCCATCTTTGAAGACTGAACGGAAATATTCATACATGTCATTGTTCCAAAACGCGATAAAGAAACAGGCAATCACGACGGCGAGAGATAATACAATAGCGCAGAGTCCAGAAAGAACTTTGCTATCGTAGAGTGTATTCTTGCCTACTGGTAGCGTATGCGTCAAATATGCTTCGTCTTTATAGAAACTTTGGCGGAAACGTTCCCATATTCGTATTGCCGAATTAATGACAGCATTCGCGAAAGCTGCAATCGTAAAACCGCGCAAAATGCCAAAGACGAGGTCGCCAATTACGGAGCCGGTAAAATTACTGGCAATGCGAGTGAGAATAGAAAGAATGGTCGCAATCGCAAACATTATAACCATGTTACGGTTCATCCACAAAAAATCATACTTAATCAGCTTTTTTAGCATGGAACATCCTCCTAAATATTTCGTCGATTGATGCTTTTTCTTTACTGCGAAGTTTGTCGGCATCGCTAGTTAGCGCGATTTTCCCTTTCTCGATAAAGATTACTTCATCGAGAATGCGCTCAATGTCGGATATTAAATGCGTCGAAATAATGACGCTGGAACCTTCTTTGAAGTTAGACAAGATTGTATCGAGAATATAATCACGCGTGGCAGGGTCAACACCGCCCAGAGGCTCGTCCAAAATATATAGATCCGCGGCGCGCGACATTACTAAAATCAGCTGCAGTTTTTCTTGCATACCCTTAGACATTTTGGATAATTTCGAGTCTGCATCAAGGTCTAAATCTTCGAGCAATTTATATGCGCGATTCCGATCGAAGTCTTTGTAGAAATCTTCGAACATTTTAATCGCTTGGCTGACGCGCATATTTTTGTCCAAATATGTACGTTCAGGCAAATATGAAATGTGCGCCTTTGATTGGACGCCGATGGCCTTTCTTTTGAATAAAATCGTGCCGTCGGTTGGTGTGAGTAGATCGTTAATTAACTTTATTAGCGTTGTTTTGCCAGCGCCATTTTTGCCAAGCAGACCGTAAATTTTGCCGGGCTCGATTTTAAGACTTACATCGTCGAGTACGGTTTTACGGTCGAATGTTTTCGTAAGATGTTTGCATTCTAGCAAAGTCATCTGCCGCCTCCTATTTCTTGCAAGATGTTAATTGCTTCTTCGAAAGAAACGCCGATTCTTTTAGTGTCGGCAAGATAGGTTTTAGCCGCTGCAGTTGCGAGTTGCTTCTTGTATTTCGCAATCAGCTTTTGATCTTCGGTGACGAATTTACCATTCGTACGCTCGGTAAAAATCAGCTGCTGGTCTTCCAGTTCCTGAAGAGCTTTTTGCATTGTGTTGGGATTGACTCGCGCATGGCTAGCCAATTCGCGCACAGATGGAAGTCGACTTCCCGCCGCACACTGCCCCGACGCAATCATTAACCGCAGCTGTTCTACTAGCTGAAGATAGATTGGCCTTTCGTTGTCGAAAACAAATTGAATGAGCGTCCTTTCTATTGTATTACTTGCTTAATACAATAATACATAGTGAACGCTTATTCGTAAATACTATTTTTTGTTCTTCGTATACGCTTCAATGAAACAATTTAGTTTCTCGCCATTCAGCTCCGTAAATTCTTCGTAACTCTTCTCCGCTATGGCATCCGTCAAGAACTTTTGGTCCGCTTCATCAAGTTTGTCCGAACGCCGAAGCTTCTCGGAAATACAGTAAAGCAGATACGCAAGGCGGGCGTTCTTGCTCTCCCCATCTTCGAGTTTTACAATATGCTCGATTTCATGACTCTCGTCCGCAAGTGGCTCTTTGTAACGAATCTTCACCGTGCATAGCTCATCCGAATCATTAATAACCGGCGTTTGATACTTTAGCCCAGTATCCTGGACCGAGCCGTCACCCATCGTGAGTTCGTATAGCGCTACGCCGTGACCGCCACTGCCGTAAGGTTCGGAAATAACAGTATCATTTACAAAGTCTTCATGGTTTAACTCGCGGTTTTCATAGCCAAGCAAGCGATATTCTTTCACAAATTTTGGGTTAAATTCCACCTGGGCTTTAACGTCTTTCGCAACAATATTAGTTAGACTTTCGTATCGCTTATCGACAGATTCTTTAACGTCTTCGAGATTATTAATTACGCAATATGTGCCATTACCGTGTTTGGCGAGAACTTCGAGCTTTTCGTCTTGATAATTCCAAAGACCAGTTCCAATAACAGATAAGAACAGGTTTTCTTTTTTCTTTTCTTCAATTAGCTTTTCGAGACCGCCTTTGTCGGTAATACCAAAATTCAAATCGCCATCGGTAATAAGTATTACTTGATTATTCCAAGATTCGTCATAGTTGTGGCGGCCAATTTCATAGGCCGTCTCAATACCTTTTGATCCGTGCGTATACCCATTTATTTTGATTGTCAGTAACTTGCCCATGATATACTCTTTGTCATACTCAGAGCGGATGGCATAGTTTTTTAGTACCGTTTCATCCGTGGAGCTATATGTTACTAGACTGAAGATGTCGCCAACTTTTAGCTTGCTAACGATCACTGCGATAGCTTCCTGAGTGACCACATTGTTGCTACTCATGCTGCCGGATATATCGAGTAGTAGAATAATATTCTGATGCTCTTTCGTTTCGGATTTCGCCTGAGCGTTAATATATAGAATCTTTTTGTCGGAGCTCTTGTCGAGTATTTCGGTACTAATTTCAAAAACATCCTCGGCCGGCTTAGGCGAGTTGTAATCGAAATAGTTTAGAACTTCTTCAATTCGAACTTGCGACAAATCAATATCACGCTCGTTGCGAATTTGATTCATTACAATCCCCATAGATGCGGTTGTAGTAGTCATACGAAAAGTGGAGGTTGGTGCCGTAAATACACCCTTGGCGTCTTTTTCTTCGATTTGCGCATAGGAATCAGTGGACATCTTTTCCATGAGTACTTGAGGAACGCCGCCCACTGCCATCACGGACTCTTCTGCAAAAACAGCACCATCCATCGGCTCATCAGCAACAGATGCGGCCATTTTAAGTGGCCTAGTAAAACCCCTAGCTCTTCCGGTTTTGGCTAGCCGGATGCCCGAGTTTGGGATGTTGTCGTATAGCGGAATCTCTGGCGCAACCATTTTATAAATACGGTCTCTAACGGTATCCATGTCGTCATCACCGATGAAATCATATACTTTTGATAATAAGTCTTCGTCGCCGAGGCTGTTAAAGAATTTATTAAGAATGAGATCATTACCGTAGGCATAGTAAGACAGAACACTGGCAGCTTTTTCGGAGTAACCTAAGGCTGTGTAGAATTCGTACTTCTGCTTTAGTTCAGCGGATTTTTCGATTAGTTCTTTTAAGGCCATTTTCCCTCCTTGTTTATGTCTTCATTATAGCGCAAAGAGATGATGCTATAATACAGATATGGCAATCGAGAGGGTGATTGATACTAGTCTACATGAAGAAGACAACGAAGAGCGCGTTGTTGAGTTTTCTCTGCGTCCGACAAATTTTGAAGAATATATTGGCCAACGCCGTCTCAAGACCAACCTAAAACTAGCTATCGAAGCCGCCAAAAAACGTGGCGATGTGCTTGATCATGTCTTGCTATATGGACCACCGGGGTTAGGCAAGACTACTATGGCCGGCGTGATTGCGCATGAGATGGGCGCAAACTTTCGCGCTACCTCCGCCCCATCAATCGAAAAAGCTGGAGATTTGGCCAGTATTTTAACGAATTTGACCGACGGCGATATTTTATTCATCGACGAGATTCATCGCCTCCGTCGCGCAGTAGAAGAAATCTTGTACTCCGCAATGGAAGATTACAAACTGGACATCGTAATAGGCAAAGGCCCGGCCGCGCGTAGCGTAAAACTAGACTTGCCTAGATTCACTTTGATTGGTGCCACTACGCAAACTGGAAACTTGGCAGCGCCACTACGCGATCGTTTTGGCCATTCCTATCGTCTTGAATATTATGCCGATAGTGACATTCAACAAATTATCGAACGCTCCGCTAGGTTGCTCGACACTCAGATTAAACCAGATGCAGCAGAATTGTTAGCAAAACGCTCGCGGTTAACGCCGAGAATTGCAAATAGACTCCTAAAACGTGTGCGCGATTATGCCGACATAAATGGCGACGGAATAATTGATGTCCCGATTACGAATGGAGCTTTAAAAATGCTTGAGATTGACGAGCTTGGATTAGACCCGGCCGATCGCAATATGCTGATGCTGATGTATGAAAAATACGGTAATAAGCCCGTGGGCCTAAATACTATCGCTGCGTTAACTGGCGATGAAGCTTCAACAATCGAGGATTACTTAGAGCCATTCTTGATTCAGCTTGGCATGATTCAGCGTACGCCACGTGGACGCGTTGTTACCGATATTGCCAAGAAGCATTTAGGTTTGATTTAGTATCGCTTTTTGCGCTTTCTAGTTTCTACGTCTCTTTGGCGGATAAAGATTTTTTGGCGTGGACGTTTTGGGGTAATTTTACCATTGTTCTGAACGGCCTGCTCTATCGTATGCAGTTGCTTTTTGCTCATGGCCCAATATGCCGTAATACTCGAAACGCAGACCAATGCTATGATAATAGTCGCAATTTCTGCTGGTCCACTATTTGGAAGCGCGGTTGGATTGTCGACATCTACGGAAAAAGTATCGTCCTCTTCGCCGCCGTTCACATCTGAAGTATCGTTGACTGTCTCATCCTCTGCGTCGTCATCATACTCTTCTTTTCCAT
>JAEETK010000033.1 GCA_016290315.1 Candidatus Saccharimonadota bacterium
GATTCGAACGTACGACCTTCAGCTCCGCAAGCTGACGCTCTATCCAACTGAGCTACGGGCACATATGTGGATAGTATCTGTTAAAAACAGACTACTATTCCACCGTTCAAAGATTAAAAGATCATCGCGCAAAATCATTTTTCCACGTGATAAGCCATATTATAGCACATTTTCTCAAGAGATGATATACTAATTTTATGGCAGAGCAAAAGAAGACATCCGGACTCAAACCAAAACTTCAAAAAGCCAAGGCAAAATTCCTTGCCACTTATTACAGTAATCCAGGCAAAGATCTCAAGATTATCGCCGTAACTGGAGCTAACGGCCGCGATATTACCGCACACTACATTCACGAAATTATCAAATCTCGCGACGCTAAGGTTGGTCTCATTATCGACCCTAAAACCACGTCTGACCTATATAAACAAATATATAAAATTTGGAAAACCGGCACCGACCATGTCGTCATTTCGATCGATAGCACAGCGCTGGCAAACCACTTATTCTACGGTCTACCAATCTATACTGCTGTACTGACCGAAGACGGCATCGGCACCCCAGACACCAGCGACCACGACGCTCAGTCTATCCTCTTTAATACCGAGCCATACTTTAGTATTATTTGTCGCGACGACAACCTTAAATACGACATTTATTCTAAATACCCAACTAAAACCGCCACGCTCACTTATGGTCACGATCGTGATTGCGATCTACGCATAAACCGTCAAAAACTATACAAAATGGGGACCGAGACAAACGTCACCTATAGCGGCCATAGTTTTGATATGGCTACATATATTACCGGTGAGGCAGCCGTTAACTATATGGCCGCAGCCGCACTCACGGCACTAGCTGTCGGCATCGACGAAGACAATATTATCGACGGCATAGCCAATTACGAACCTAAGCAATAACCAAAGGAGTATATGATAAACCAAAAGCTACTAGTTTCTGGTGCCGACTATTTTGCTGACACGTACGAAATCAACCCATATTACACGCAAAATAAAATCGACATCAATAAAGCAATAGCGGAGCACAAGCTGATACTCGATTGTTTTAAAGAAGCAAATATTGAACTTATTAAAGTTAAGCCACCAAAAAATTGCCAGGATGGCGTCTATACTGCCAATTGGGCCCTCATAAAAGACGGCACAGCCGTCATGTCACGTCTTCCAGAAGCTCGCAAAACAGAAGAAAACTATGCACGCAAAATACTCGAACAGCAAGGAATAAAGACCGTCCTCGTCCCAGGAAAATATCTTTTTTCAGGGCAGGGTGATTCGCTTCGTTGTGGCAAATATTTATTGGGCGGTTGTGGTTATCGTTCTGACCCAGAAGCCCAGCAATTCGCTGCAGACACACTCGGTCTTGAGCTTATTCAGCTTCACGCAAAACCACAACTAAATCCCGATGGGAGCGAGCATATCAATCCGGTCACAAATCATGCCGACAGTTTCTGGTACGATATCGATCTCGCTGTATCTGTCATTGACGATCATACTATCGCCTATTGTCCTGATGCTCTAGACGACCAATCAAATCAAAAGCTCCAATCACTCAATCTTGATACTATCCTCGTCGACTACGAAGAATGCACTAAAGGCTTCGCTAATAATCTCGTAAGCACTGGCAAACATGTCATCATGTCAAATAAAGCCCCAAAACTTCAATCAGCACTCGAAAAACGCGGACTCATTTGTCTCACGCCAGATGTCACCGAACTCAAAAAAGGTGGCGGATATATCCGTTGTGTCAGCCTTTGGCTCAGCTAGCTATATTCTATTCGAAATGTTTCAAATCTTCGTCCTGCGAAATTGACATCCTAATCACTTCACCAGACTCGCCATAATAGCTATTTGCTTTTGTCGTACAACTATATTTACTACAGCTCAGCTCAAGATAACGCTTTTCGCCAGGATAACTACTATCGTAAACACCAATGTAATAATGATTCGAATTCTTTGCGTCTTGCACCAAGTTAATCGCATTCATCGCATGCAAACCACCCGAAAAATAAGCTAATATCACCGGCGCCTCATGTCGCGCAATTCGCGAAGAAAGCAGGGAAATGAAATCGTTTGAATTTGTCATGTGCTTCGTGCTATTGTTGACTACCGTCGAATCAATACCAATCGCACTACCAGAGCTATACATTTTTACTGTCGTTTGACGAATTTGCGATGCGTATATGGCATTGAACAAGCTTCTGTCAACGTCATTTATCGTTGCGCTATTTTGCATTTTCGTTTCACTTAAACGCGCCTTCGTCATCGAAGAGTATGAAAAGCCATATCGCTGAATTTGTACATCCGACTTATGACTTGGCTTATCGTTGTAGAACTCATATAAGCCAGTCTCGTTAATCTTTGAGCGCATATCCTCCGTATAGCCGATTATTCCATCATTAATCGTATACATATTTGCAGGCTCTTGTTCACCAAAATAATCAAAGCCAAATTGCGGCACATACTTTAGAGCATTAGTCTTCAATTTATAATCATACAAATTCTCATAGTCTTTAAAATACGACCAATTTAGATTATACGCAGACGAACTTAAACCAGCATTTTTAATCACATCATGTCGCAGGGGCATTTTCTTTGCATAATATAATTGCGCGAATGTTGCCATCCCATAGCAATGGCCATCCGTCATTAAATTTGAACTATAATTCTTAAATGAAAAACCGTCACGGGTTACAATAAAACCATTGTCGGCCATCACATATCCATCCATCTTCCCATCGCCATCAATATCGGCCAACTCGTCATTTAATAGTATTTCCAGGTTCTTAAATATCTCATCCAAACCACTTACATCAGTACTCGAGAAGTATCGACATCCCGTCCTCGCGGTAATTATAGAGAGATCATTACTGTAGGCTCCTTCACCAAAACCTAATACGCATATACGCACATTCTGA
Organism: Candidatus Saccharimonadota bacterium; assembly: GCA_016290315.1. Taxonomy (GTDB): domain Bacteria; phylum Patescibacteriota; class Saccharimonadia; order Saccharimonadales; family Saccharimonadaceae; genus UBA2834. The sequence continues at coordinate 2,930 of JAEETK010000033.1, forward strand.
TTTACCATCTCATTTGTTAAAGCCTCAATCTGTTGAGCAAGATTACCATTATCTTGTCCATCCGTTAAAAGAATCAGGGTCTTCAAGCTCGCTTTCATGGAAAACTCACGCGCTCCACTTCTGATTGCATTAGTTATATTTGTCCCAGCCTGTTTTATATATTGATGTTCATTCATGCCATCTAAGGTCTTTTCCATCGTATCAAGCTTAGACCCAATTTTTTCGACCGTCACGTAGTCTCCACTAAACTCACTTATTCCAACTTTTGCACCTTTAGAATCGAGTTTCTTCGTTAGCTCTTTCGTTAGCTTATAACGGCGCCCTTCTGGATCATTTCCTTCTAGCTGCTTCGGATAATCCGCTCCCTTCATCTTTTTGTATTGTTCATTCGTATACATGCTCCATGAGTTATCAAGCACAAACAAAATCTCAGAGTCCACACTGTCAAGATTAGAACTCTTTTTTGAGCCAACTACATAATATGAACTTAAATCATCCAACTTGGCCGATATCGTCTTTGCCGCTTTATTGATCTTCGTATCGATAGCTACATATTTATTGTCATTCAGGGCATATTTATACAAAACTAGGTCATTCTCTGATATCTTCGCATTAATTAACTCTGCATCTGTATACGAAATCGATACCGTAACATCATTTACCTTACCATCAGCATAAAAACTATATAACCGTGGTATTAATCCAGTCTTTTTGCTCAACGCTGCACCATTTGTTGTGTCTATTGTTACATTTGCAATATTGCCGGTTCCACTAATACTAACCGTAACGCCATTATCTTTATACACATAATTGGTCGTACGGTCGCCATCCTTAACGCCATCACCCTTTGAATCTTCTTTTAATGGGTTCAAGTTCATTTTTATTTCGCTTGCATCATTTAGGCCATCATTATCCGTATCCGCCTTTAGCGGATCGGTCTTCAGAGTATCCACCTCATACCCATCAGACAAACCATCGCCATCCGTATCAGTTAAGTCAATCTTCGTTTTTAAAGCTTTTTCACGCTTATTTATCAAACCATCTCCGTCCTCATCATTGTCTGAACCGATATTGACCCGATAAATATCCTCTAAGCCTAAATCTTCGTACTCCAATTCCTTCGGAACCACTACGAAGCTTTTTTCGATAACCTTTAAGTTGCGCCGCGCTTTAATGGTACACTTTCCGACGCCGTCGCTCAAATCCCACACAATACCACTTTCATCACGCTCCGGCTGTTTAATGTTTTCGTTTCTATCACAAAATCCAGAGTAACTAATCCCCTCTAGAATATTGTCATTCGCATCTATGCCTAGCTTTATTTTTGTTTGCGTCACATACTCTAGCCCAATATCGCCATAAGCTTCTTTCCATTTAAAATCACCACCATTCAATAACCAAAATGCCACTCCGCCACCGATTATCAACACAACCGCAATGATCAAAAACACAAAAACAGCTTTCGATCTTTTTCGTGGCTCATACTCATCCTTTTGCGTCTGTTCTTTTTGCGGTTGCGAAATGTTATTTACTGGAACATTTGGCATAGGCGCAATGGGAGCAGTGGGCACAGCAGGGGCGGGCGGAGAAGTCTGCATTGAGGGCGAAGTAGTAGCCCGAGTTGGTATTTCTACTTTCCGCGTCGGCATATAGCCGTTTACTGGCCTGTCAACATCTATTCGTCCACTACTTTGAGTAGATGCCGCTTGTTGACGCACTTCATTTTTCAAACTATCTTTAGCGGGTCTAATATAGAGCATCCCGCTACCATCTAGCTTATTCCTATCCATCTCCACCTTTTCTACAGCTATTATATCAAATAAAACATAATTATTTTCTGGCATCATCAAAAAATTCCCTCACATGAGGGAATTTTGTATATTTGTTATTTTTTTATCGCGTGTAGAGCTTTCTTTATTTCGTCCAACTCATAGTATGAATGTACACCATCCGCTCGCTCAATAGTTTTTTCATTACCTTTACCGAGAAATAGCACCGTATCGCCTTTCTTTGCCATCTTGCACGCTTCAAGAATCGCTTTTGGACGATTTAATATCTTAAAAATACTCTCGCCGTCTTTTTTACCTTTCTCGCGCGCCCCCTCGGCAATCTGTTCAAGAATCTCTTCACCCGGCGTGTCGCGGTCGTCCTCTTCGGTTAGGACTAGAATATCTGCATGTTCGCCAGCAATTTCACCCATCGGTTTTCGCTTCGACGGGTCGCGACGACCGCCAGCTGAACCAAACACCACAATCAATCTGCCAGTGGTCGCTTTCTTCATGTCTGGAAGCAGCTTTTCAAAAGCATCTGGAGTATGCGCATAATCCATAATAGCCGTAAATTTTTGCCCTTCGTCAACTTTCACCATGCGACCTTCCACTTCAGCTAGAGCAAAAATACCATCCTTTATTTCACTATCAGACAACCCCAAACGCTTACCCACCGCTACGCAGGCCAGGGAATTATAGACATTAAAAATACCCGCAATTTGCGTTTTTATTTTAAGATTCTTCTCGGATGGAATTACGTACTCCACCCCATCAGGCTTCAACTTGATATTTTCAGCTTTCAGCTCGCCATAATCAACGCCATAGGTCACATACCTCTCAATATCAGATTCAAAATATTCCGCGCTTGGATCATCGGCATTTATTACGCCATACTTTGCCTGCTTAAATAGCTTTCGTTTCGCATCGCGATACCTCTCGAATGTCTTATGGTAGTCCAAATGCTCATGCGTCACATTCGTCATTACTGCTACCTCTATCGGTATACCTAAACTGCGATGTTGTGCAAGCGCATGACTCGTTAACTCTAAAACCAAATACTCAACCCCAGCATCCGCTATTTTCTTTATTCGCTTATTCAAGATGCCAGAATCGACCGTAGTCATATGTTCCATTTGCTCGTGTATTTCATCAACACCCCAGCCTACCGTTGTCATCAATCCCGCCTTGCGACCAGCGTTATTTAACATCTTCCAAATCATAAACGAAGTTGTAGTCTTACCATTGGTACCAGTAACACCAATAACCTTCATTTTACGGCCAGGAAAGCCATACCGCGCACCCCAAAATGCCGCTTTTCCAACATGGTAGGGAATCACTAAGCTATCATAAAAAGGAATTTTTTCTTTTACACTCATATAGTCATCATATCACTAAACTAATCACGTAAAACAATAGTCATATCACCAAAAAAGGGCAAGCTTTCACTCGCCCTTTTTGAAAGATATTATTTTTTAACTTTTTCTAGAGGCTCATAGACCGTACCGACAAACCAAACTTCGCCGCTATTCTTATCGCGAATTAAATATATGAACGGTTTATCAAATGTTAAATCAATTTTTTCTACCGGCACATCCCATAGATAATCAAATCCGATACCGCCACCGCCAATACCACCCATTACGGTTGCAGCACCAGCTTTAATGCCTTCATTTGAGAACTCTATATTAGCTTTATGTTTAACTACGCCAATATATGATCCTTCTTTTGAGAGACTCGACAAATCAGCCTTGCCCGATTCGAAAACATCTTTCACGCCCATCGCAACCAAATCATCTTTCAGAGCTAAGTCGTAGTCATATTTAAAGAGTGGAATATTCGCATCAATACGCGTCACAACTCCATCCTTAAAGTTCTCCTTCTTCAATTCTTTAAGACCCTTAATATATTCTGACCCTTTTTTGGCCGTAAAATCACTTATGAAAGTCTTTAAGTCCGTATTTTTCGGCATAATACCGACATATTGCAAAGTGTTCCCGTCATATTCCTTCAGGTCTTTTGCGAACACTTTCGCGTCACTCGCATCATTAAAGTAAAAATCGGTTGAAGAGTTCTCTCTACCATAATTATTCTTCAATTCTTTTATATACTGTTCCACGTTCGCATTTACGTCAGAGGGGTCTATCGTGTAATACTTCGGGTCTTCCTTATAGCCGTCTAAAACCCACTTGCCGTCTTCGGTTGTTAACCACTTCTTATATTCCTCGGTCACTTTCGCTCTAATAGCATCTTCGCCCTTATCCTTGACGATGTCGTATTTATTAAAACTTGCACCAATCTTAACAGACTTCCTGTTATCTAAATTATTAAACTTCATTGCAGAAAAAGTATCTTCATCTATCACAAAGGGGATATATTGGTTATAATTCTCATGATCATATTTAATATCATAGATATTCGTCCCATCAGGCTGCGTCTTGCATGGCACGCTTGAGTTCGGCTGACATTGCAATGTATAATTCCAATTTTGATCAATCGCTAAAGCATTAATTAATGCATAATTTAACCTACCAAGGTCATCTTGACTTAATGCATTATTAATTAATCCTAAAGTCTTATCACTAACCCAATTATTGATCGCCGTAGGGGCCGTGAAGGAATCGTAGAGCACATCAGCATTATAATTCGTCTTCAAGCCAGTAATATAACTATCCAACACTTGTTCTTTATACTCATCACGAATAAACATCGCATTAGCGAGCGAAATATTCTTACTATTAATATATTTTTTCGCCTTATAATCGCCAATTAAATCTTCAATTTGCTTCTTTGTTTCACCGTCAGCGCCGTCCTTAAGCATCGCCAAAGCATACTTAATCGAAAGTGGGCTATATATTAAATTGTCTTCTTTTCCTTCAATCTGCAAGAAACGCAAATCAAAATCGCTCAAATCATTTCCGCTCAAGCGATATGAAGATACTTCTTCTTTTTTCTCCTCAGTTTTTTTGTCTTCTTTTTTATCGCTCGGCTTCGGCAGTAGCACAAAATATGCACCTACGCAGCCAACCATTATTAGTATTAATACTGCCGCTAGTGCCAAAACACGACCGTGACCTTTTTTCTTCGTTTCGCCGTTGCTAGTATTAATTACACCAGCTTCAGGGGCACTTATCGTGTTTTGTTCGGCTAAACTATCCGCACTAATCTCTGTGGCCTTCTCCTCAGTAGCATCACCAACACTCGCTTCTGCAGTTTTTTCTTCGACTGCGTCACTAGCGCTCACTTCTGTGGTTTTTTCTTCAGCCGCATCGCTACTATCCGTCTTAGTAACTTCTTCCTCGACCGTATTATTCGCCGTTACTTCACCAGAATCGCCCTCGATTTCGTTATCGACGGTTGAATCTATGGGTTTTTCTTCCATATTTACACCATCTTGCTGACCGAACGAATCTAGAGCTTCATTATTTTGCTCTTTTTCGAAATCCATTTCTTTGACCCTTTTTATCTATACCTGTATTATACAAAATTTTTAAGCTTATTTAAACGCCTCTCATGTCTCATGGTATAATCCGATTATGCCTAACCGTTCCGTCAATCTGAAGTCGTCCACCAACCATAAAATCGATTATCGTTTCAAAATTCTTTATGCCATCGGCATGGTTATGATCGTAGCAGGGCACTGTAATGGCGGCGGTATAAACATCCTCGCCGATTGGTTTCCATATTATAGCTTTCATCTCGGCTTATTTCTTTTTGCGTCTGGATATTTTTATAAAGAACAAAACGAACAGCGTGTTGGCCAATTCATCCTTAAAAAAATAAAGCACCTCATTATCCCACTTTTTCTTTGGAACTGTTTCTATGCCATCTTCGTCAGTTTCCTCTCGCTTTTTGGCTTTAGTATTGGCACTCCCGTAACTCTCGAAAAACTAACCACTCTAGTATTAACGAGTGGCCATCAATTTCTTTTCAATCTTGGTAGCTGGTTCGTAGTACCACTATTTTCTA
>JAEETK010000034.1 GCA_016290315.1 Candidatus Saccharimonadota bacterium
CGAGCGTCAAAATACTGACGGCAGTATTATTATGGCCACTATCGAAGGTGCGCGGCCGCTTTTAGTAGAAATCCAGGCATTGGTTAATCCGACTAACTTCGGTTATCCAAAACGCACAGCGTCTGGCTTCGATTTGAATCGTCTCAATCTGTTAATTGCTGTCTTAGAGAAACGCACTAAATTAAAACTTCAAGACAAAGACATTTTTATCAATGTAGTTGGCGGTCTACGTCTAAACGATTCTGCGGCCGATTTGGCTATCTGTATGGCTATCGCTAGCGCGGCGGCGGCGCGGAAGCTAGACGAAAAAGTTGTAGTGTTTGGCGAAGTTGGTCTTGGCGGGGAGATCCGAAGTGTAGTAGCACCCGATCGTCGCATTGCCGAGGCGAAGAAGCTCGGTTTTAAGAATGCAATTGCGCCGGCTACTATCAAAGATAAGTTTGTGCTTCCGGTCAAAGATTTGCGTTCCGCACTAGTTAAATATATGAATAACAAGTAAACTATAAGCATGAGTAAAAAGACTAAACAGAAATATGATTATGTCAAAATCTGCGCAATTGTAGCGCTTGTTTGTGATTTAATTTTATATATCGCGCTGTCGCAGCGTTTTTACCTAGTGTTTTTGACGTTTTGGGTGATTCCGATTCTGAATTTTTTGAATTTCTTCCTTGGCAAAAAGGTTTCGGATCGGACCAAGATGAAGCCATTGGGTCTTGTCTTGTCGCTTATCGTTGCGCAAATTCTGCTTACACTTGTCGGTATGCTCATCAATATCTGTGTCAATCATGGTCTGACTCTTTGCACTACCCATGATAGCTGTATGGTCAGTGATTACCCACTTGATTTCATCTTATTGGTCGTATGGATGGCACAGTTTAATATGGTCGGCATCTATATTGGTGCAGTCGTGGGCTACATCGGCAGAAGAAAAGGGAAATAGTTGCATCTTGTCTATTTCTGTGTTAAAATTACCCCAATATGATTACAAAAGATAACAAGGCTAAGGCGATCAAGAAGCTCGCTCGTAGTGATAAGGACGTCGGTTCCCCAGAGGTGCAGGTTGCGATTTTGACTGAACGTATCAAAGAAGTTACCGAGCATGTCAAGGCCAACAAGCACGACTTCATGGCTAAGCGCGGTCTTATTCAAATGGTTGGTCAACGCAAGAAACTTCTCAAGTATCTTGAACGTACTGATTTCGATGCTTACAAAGCTACCGTCGCAAAACTCGGACTTCGTAAATAATAATCGCTATATGAATCCGACTCCTCAAAGGGGTCGGATTTTTGTTGTGCATAAAATAGAGATGCGACAGGTAATTATTTTTCAAACAAGAAAAAACCGGCCCGCGCACGAAGTGCTTGGGGCCGGGAGACAGACTAGCAGATTTTAATTAGAGAATAATAAGACCGCCCAGTTCATCTGCGAATGCTGCCGAGAGTTCATTCATTGTGGCCGCTGCAGTCAAAGTATGCGGATCTGCTTTCTCAATGACGTGGCGCAGAGATTCTGCGAGCAGCTCAGTCGCAATGTCGAGCATGTGAGCTACCCAACGGTCCGGTTTCATGCCTCCGGCTTCCCGGTAGGCTCTCTTGTCGATGTAAAATTCCATTGTCGTCTGCTGGCTACCGTCGTTTCTGGCGAACAGCATTGCGATGTATCGGAGATCCGTGCGCTCGTCATCTGTCAGATTTTGCCATTTGCCGCACGGTCTGAGCACAGATGTCGTACCGCAGCATTTTTTTATTGGAACCCAATAGTTCTCAATGATAGTATTGCGGGTCAAATGCTTGTCGTCGGCGCTTGTCTGCGGGATGAGCCCCGGCATAACCAAACGACGGATCCATTTAACGTCCGTCTGGGCCGACTTAGGTACTTCCGCGCTGTACTCTACCTCGTAACTGTTGAAAGGGTAGAGCAAAAGATGTACTCCGTCGTTCTCGTAAGAGATGCGCATGGTGGCAATATTATTGCCACGCACTTTTTTCCATGCTTCAAGTATTTTGCTTCGGTTTGGCCCAAAGCTACTCGCCGGCATGACGATTTTGGTTCTACTAGTCTTAAATGTACCTTCCATTTTCCACCTCCATGTGGTGTGGCTGGATTAAATGCAACTATGTAATTTAATCACAAAAAACATTATTTGTCAATCTATGCTATAATAGACCGAGTATCAAATATCGAGAAAATGATAGATACCCTTTAGCGGTAGTAGGCTACTACGGCAACGGATACTTATTATTTTCTCGAAGAAAGGAAATGCAATGGAAATTATCAACCCCAGCGGAAAGAAAACTTTCAAGTTGGAAACTGATTTTTGTGGTCGCAAGCTAGGTCTAGAGGTTAACCGTGTCGGCTTCCGTACTACGTCATCGGTACTTGTTACTTATGGCGACACGGTCGTTCTTGGCTCTGTTGTAGTTGGGACTAAGCCGGTCGTGCAAGACTTCTTCCCATTATCGATTGATTATGAGGAAAAATATTATGCTTCTGGTAAAATTAGTAGCAGTAAATTCATTAAGCGCGAGGGGAAGCCTTCTGACAATGCTGTCCTAGTTGGACGCCTAATCGATCGCCCAATCCGTCCGTTATTCCCGAAGGGTTATCGCCAAGAAGTCCAGGTTGTTACGACCGTACTTTCGATGGATCCAAATTTTCGCCCAGACGTCATTGCAATGATTGCTGCCTCTAGTGCTCTTATGCTTGCTGGTATTCCATTTGATGGTCCAATCGCTGGTCTGCGTATTGGTCGCGTCAATGGCGAATATAAAGCCTTCTTGACTCCAGAAGAGCGCGCAACTTCCGATCTTGACCTTGTTGTAGCCGGCAAAGAAACCGGTATTACGATGGTTGAAGCTGGCGCCAACGAAGTTCCAGAGGATGTTATTATTGGTGGTCTCGAATGGGGTCTCAAGATGATTCAGCCGGCTATCAAGCTTCAAAACGAGCTACGCGAAAAGGTTGGCGTAGAAGAAAAAGAATACACTCTCGTTCTACCAAGCGAAGAGGTTCAGGCTAAAGTCGATAAATGGATGGTCGGCAAGCTTGGCGACAATCTTCGCACTCAAAATACCGTCGAGCGCAACAATTTGATCGATGAAATCAAGTGGGAGATGCATGACGAATTCGCCAAAGAGATCACTGACGAAGAGGCTGGCGTGACCGACAAAATGTCTGACGAAGAAAAGATGACCACTAAGACCGAGTATTACGATGAGCACTTCCGCGCAGATTACTCTGAAGCCTTTGAGCTTGCCGTCAAGAAGGACGTCCGCAAGCACATTGTCGAGGATGGTATTCGCCCAGATGGTCGCAAACTAGATGAAGTTCGCCCATTGAGCTCGCAAGTTGGCATTTTGCCACGTACGCACGGTTCCAGCCTCTTTACTCGTGGCGTCACGCAGGCTATGAATATTGTCACTTTAGCGCCGCTTAGCTATGCTCAGCTTGTTGATACAATGGAAGTTACTGATGGCACCCGTCGCTATATGCACCACTATAATGCGCCTAGCTACACGGTCGGCGAAATTGGTCGCATCGGTAGCCCAAGTCGTCGCGAGATTGGTCACGGTTATCTTGCCGAGCGTGCTTTGATGCCAGTTCTTCCAAGTGAAGAGGAATTTCCATATGCTATCCGTAGCGTTACCGAAATCATGTCTCAGAATGGCTCAACCTCTATGGCCGCTACTTGTAGCTCATGTCTCGCTTTGATGGATGCTGGCGTTCCGCTTAAGCGCCCAGTCGCTGGTGTTGCAATGGGTCTCATGATGGATGGCGATAAGCCGTATGTCTTAACCGATTTGATGGATGCTGAAGATTTCGCTGGCGATATGGATTTCAAGGTTACTGGTACTACTGAAGGTATTACTGCCCTCCAGATGGATATGAAGGTTCATGGCCTTCCAGTTAGTGTCCTTTCGGAAGCTATCAAGAAAGCGCATGATGGTCGTATGTTTATTATGAAACATATGCTTTCAGTGCTTAGTGGACCACGCGATCATCTCAGCCCATATGCTCCACGCATCGAAAAACTCATGGTCAATCCAGACAAGATTGGCACAATTATTGGTAAAGGTGGCGAGACTATTAATAAGATTACGACCGAAACGGGTGCTGAGATCAACATTGAGGAGAATGGTTTAGTTACCGTAGCCGCTGCGGACACGGAAAAGATTGAAAAAGCCCTAAATTGGATTAAATCACTCGTCGAGGAACCGGAACCGGGCAAGATTTATAAAGGCAAAGTCGTCTCAATTAAAGATTTTGGTGCTTTTGTGAATATTCTTCCAGGCATCGATGGTATGCTACACATTTCGCAGATTAGCGATAAGCGACTTGCTAAAGTTACTGATGCCTTGCAGGTTGGCGACGAAATTAATGTTCGCCTTGATGCAGTTGACGACAAAGGTCGCCTCAGTCTGTCTATGAAGGGCGTAGACCAAAAATCCTAATATATGCATATGACTCAAAAAATATCCAGCATCAGCTGGATATTTTTGGTATATAATAATAGCATAATTAATATGGAGTAAATATGGCAGAAACATCTAATCAGCCGGTTGTGGAGCCGGTAAAGATGCCTACTATTAAACTGGAGCGCAAAAGCTTGTCGGCCGTAAATGCCTGGGCTATTGCGTTGTCGCTATTCCTCGGATATAGCGCAATCTTTTCCGCTATTGCGGGCTTTACGAAGAAATGGGCCTTTTCGATTCCGTTCTTTGGCCGCTTCATGGGAAGCAATGCTGCGGTGCCGACATTGTTGCTAACGGTACTATTTGCGGTAGCATTTGGTATATTTGGCTTGGTCACCATTGGCAAAGTTACTGATGCGGAAGCGATGAAGAAATCCTGGAGCAATATTTCCAAACTATTTTTGGGATTTGTCATAGTGTATGCCATCGATATGATAGGAATTGCACTTTACTCATTGATGTCGCTTGGGCGCGGCAAAAGCTTTGATCAAGGCGAACTATGGCTTAATAGCTTCTTGCCAACGCTTATTAGTGCTATTGGCGCATGTGCGATGTGGTTCATCGGTAAACAAATCGCTGCCGGCAAAACCTCCATCTTGCGCATTGTTAGCATTGCAGCAGCCGGCATTGCAATAATTGCATTTATTCTCGTATTCGTACAATTACTCGTTAAGTTTTACGGTAAAAGCAGCAAGTATGACTATGACGATTACGACGACTATGACTATAGCAAAGTTTTAGACCTCTTTAAGTAGGATATAAAACAGCCTTTTGATAGGGAGAAAGCTTATGCTTTCCCCCTATTTTTTATGATATAATATCCACATATGGCAACAAAAAAACGCGGAAGAAGGAAAAAGACACAAGAAGTTACTAGCTCGCACGAACTACCCGGAGGTTTTTGGCGCCAAATAATGGCCCTATTGATGATCTGCGTGGCGATCGTATTCGTAGTTACGTGGATGGGGAAGGGTGGCGTTGTTCTTCAGAATGTTAATGATGTGTTTCTGAAAATCTTTGGATATACCACCTACTTATTCCCATTTTTGCTAACCTATCTAGCTGTCATGATTTTTCGCGCACAGAATAATCGCCTCGATGCTAGCGTTTGGGTTGCCTCGGCTTTAATGATCTTCTGGTTTTGCGGGATTTTTGGTGTGCCCAGCTACGGCAAAGAGCCTCCTACTGGTGGCGTCATCGGCGATGGTTTAAATAGCGTTGCCGTCAAAACACTCGGCAACGGTGTTGCGATTTTTGCTTATGTGGTACTGATATTAATTACCGCATTATTCATGTATGCGGAAACTCCTGCTGCTTTATTCCGTAAAATCAGCTCTATTTTCAGGACTAGCAAGAACGAGGAGGATGCCAAAAACGCAAAAGTTATGCGACGCGCTACGGTCGGTCGTAATATTGACGACGGCGACGATGACGGCCTGAAGAATTTTAAGGTTAACTCAAATGTCGAAATTGCCGACCACAAGAAAGAAAAACATGGCCTCCTTGCGAAGAAGTCTACTAGCGAAGAAAAGCCTGCAGTCGTCGACGAACCGACTACTCTATTAGCGGTCAATGATCCGAACTGGGAAATGCCACCCATGGATCTTCTTAGCAAAAAACGCTCTCCTGCTGATCCTGGCGACACCCACAGCAACGCTGCCATTATTAAAGACACGCTCGAGCAATTCGGAATTAATGTTGAGGTAGAAGGAGCCAATGTTGGCCCACGCATTACGCAATATACGCTTCGTCCGCCCGCAGGGGTGAAGGTTAGTAAAATTGCCACCTTAGATCGCGATTTAGCCTTAAATCTAGCAAAGGATAAAATCCGCATCGAAGCTCCAATTCCCGGAACTCGCACGGTTGGCATCGAAATTCCAAACAATAAAGCTGCTAGTGTTGGTTTACATGAATTGCTGAAGTCTAATGAGTGGCACAAGATTATTGCCGACAAACCGCTCGCGTTTGCGGTCGGCAAAGATATTTCTGGCCGTCCAATTATGGGCAACTTGGCTAAAATGCCGCATCTATTAATTGCCGGTACAACTGGTTCTGGTAAGTCTGTCATGACAAATACCTTGATTACGTCTATGCTTTATCACAATTCTCCGGCGGATTTGCGGTTAATTATCATAGACCCAAAACAGGTAGAAATGGCTGCTTATGACGCTATTCCGCATCTATTGGCGCCAGTGATAACTAACGTTTCCGAAGCTCTAAGCGCTATGCAGTGGGCAGTCAAAGAAATGGAGTCGCGCTATACAACCATGAAGGATGTGCGCGTAAAGAATATTGTCGACTATAATGAAAAAATGGCAAAAGAGGGAACCCCGGTTGCCATTACGGATGAAGATGGGAACGAGCAGAAGCACGACAATGGCAAAATGCCATATATTGTCGTGATAGTGGACGAGATGGCGGATCTCATGATGATGGCGGGGAAAGAACTTGAAACTTTGATCGTACGTATCGCCCAAAAAGGTCGCGCTGCCGGCATCCATCTTGTTCTTGCCACCCAGCGTCCAGAAGTTAAAGTTGTTACTGGTTTAATAAAAGCTAATATCCCGGGACGTATCGCCTTTGCAGTAAACAACAATACCGACTCGCGCGTTATGCTCGACATGGGCGGTGCCGAAAAACTACTCGGCTCAGGCGACATGCTCTTTCTCACTACTGAGATGATGGGAAAGCCACTACGCGTTCAGGGCGCGTTCTTGAGCGACCCAGAGATAGCTAAAGTCACCGATTTCTTACGTCAACAAGCGCCTGCTAACTACAATAATGAAGTTACCTCCCAGACCGTTGTTCTTGGTGGCAAAGGGGCGGCTGGCGTTGGCGTCGACATGGGCGGCGGTGGTGGCGATATTAAACGCCAAGCCGTAGAAGTTGCGCTTCGTGAAGGAAAAATCTCAACATCGCTTTTGCAACGTCGTTTACGTATCGGCTATGGTCGTGCGGCTGCAATTATCGACGAACTTTCTGACCTAGGTATAGTAGGCGAGTCGGCAAGTGGCAACAAAGGCCGTGAGCTACTTATCTCCTCAGTTGAAGAGTATGATAGTTTAGCATAAGCACTAGCAGACAATAAAAAACTCTTTTGTAAAGTATTAAATCTATGATAGGATAATAATTATGAAGCTAAGTCAATCATTTACTAAAACCACGAAAAACGCACCGGCCGACGAAGTTAGCCGAAGTGCGAAATATCTTTTGCGTGCCGGATATATCTATAAAGAGATGGCCGGAGTTTATGATTACTTACCTCTCGGCATGCGCACTTTGGATAAAATTGTTCAGGTTATTCGCGAAGAGATTAACGCGATTGGCGGCGAAGAACTTCGTATGACTAGCTTGCAGCCAAAGGATGCCTGGGTAGCGAGCGGACGTTGGGATGATAAAGTTTTAGATGTTTGGTTTAAGACGAAACTGAACGCCGGCGGCGAACTCGGTCTTGCTACGACACATGAAGAGGCACTAACGCATTTAATGAAAACATTTATCTCTAGCTATAAGGATCTCCCCATTTATGCGTATCAGTTCCAGACTAAATTCCGCAATGAGTTACGCGCCAAGTCGGGCATCATGCGTACGCGAGAATTCTTAATGAAAGATCTATATAGCTTTAGTAAAAACCGTGAACAGCACGACTTATTTTACGAAAAAGTGTCAGAAACGTATCTTAAAATCTTCGACCGTTTAGGTATTGGCGACAGTACATTCCGTACCTTTGCGTCTGGCGGGTCGTTTAGTAAATTCAGCGACGAATTCCAAACCTTGTGTGACGCTGGCGAGGATATAATTTATCTCGACCGCGAGAAGAGAATTGCTGTCAACGAAGAAGTTTATACTGACGAAACACTAAAGGATCTCGGCCTCGACAAAAAGAACCTTAAAAAATGCAAAGCGGCGGAAGTGGGAAATATCTTTACCCTTGGCTATAAATATTCAGACGCTCTAGATCTTTGCTTTAATGACGAAGATGGCAAACGGCAAAAAGTCTTTATGGGTAGTTACGGGATAGGACCGAGTCGCGTGATGGGCGTAATCGCCGAAAAGCTCAGTGACGATAAAGGACTAATCTGGCCGGAGGAAATCGCT
>JAEETK010000011.1 GCA_016290315.1 Candidatus Saccharimonadota bacterium
AGAAACTAGAACTATTTGTGAGAGGTACAAGAATGGCGCTTCAAGCTATGAACTCGCCAAAGAATTCGGATGCCACCATAGAACTATCTGTGATGCACTCAAGCGAAATGGCGTAGAGGTATCCCATCAAGCATCAAAGAAGCCAGAACTCACCAAGAGGATTATTGAACTATATGCAGAATATAAGACGCCGAAGGAAATAGGTGCCATAGTCGGAATTGGATGCGATACCGTCCGCAAAGTACTCAAAGATAACGGAATATATATCCGGAAGAGTTGGGAATATCCAAAAGAATAACACGATAGTACTCACGCCATAACGATAAGCGGATGATCGCACTAGTATTCATCCAAGCAAAAAACATGCTACAATATCGCTAACGTTTATTAACGTTTGGGAAAACTAAATAGCTAAAGGAATACTCATGTCTTTATGGAGACCCTTCTTTAAACCAGAAGAAAGAACGCGACAAACGAAGGCTCAGAGAAAAAAGCATCATCTTATTATTTTAACAGCACTCATTTTGGGTGCTTTTTCTATTTTTACGGTAATTAAAACATTTGCAGGTATTATTACGGACAATGACGTCCGCGTAGATGTAGATTCAGAACTCACATATTATCTCAACGTTAAAGAAGATGGCGTAGATGCTTCTGGCATAGAATCTAGCGACAGTCAAGTAGCAGAAGTACGCGGTGGTCGCATTAATATCACAGATAAACTTCCCGAAGGTCTTATCTTCCAAGGTTTCGTCACCACATCCGATGGCACGTTTGGTGCAGTCTCGCGTTCAGATAGTTCGATTCAATGTCCGGGTAAAGTAATTGACGACACTAATGAAACTACACTAGATACTGGTACTTGGAATAATACCCATACCGAATACTATTACCACGGCCTCCACTACAATGACGCTACGCGCACGGTTTCTTTCGTGGCCGAGAAGATTAAAGCTGGCTGTCAGCTCACCATTGGCATTATTACAAAAACCCCTCCTACCGTGGATGATCCGAATACCACACCGGTAGAAACGCGTCGAGATTTCTACAACACCGCCTTTGCTGCCGAGAAAGGCATTACGGCTATCTCCAATACGGTCCATGCCTGGATTGGCAGTTCTAGCGCCAGAGTGTACAAAGTCATGTATAGATATACAGGCACTGTTCCGACCGGTGCGCCAACTACGCCAACCGAGCAATCTTATCCAGCCAACAATGAAGTGGCTGTGAGCATGAATCCAACCCTCGAAGGCTATACCTTCTCTGGCTGGACTACGACTGACGCCACGGTTACGGACGGCTCTTTCACAATGCCGAGTCAAGACGTAGAGCTAGTCGGTATTTGGACTAAGAACACTGAAGCGACTAAATATACCGTAACCTATGTCATTAATGGCGACAAACCAGCAGACTTTATGCCGCCAACTCAGAAAGAATACGAAGCTGGAGTGAGTGTACCCTTGGATTCTACGGAAGCCAATGCTGTCATTGATGGCTACCGTTTTAGTGGCTGGAGCACAACCGATGCGGACATATCCGAAACAGGCTTCATTATGCCAGAAAGAAACGTCACTATTGTGGGTAGCTTTACTCGTATCTCTTATACGGTTTGTTATGCCTTTGAGGGCGCCGTTATTCCACCAAACTCCGCGTCTATTCTTCCGCCATGCGAAACCCATTATCCAGGTGAAACAGTCACAAGAGCTGCTGATCCGCAAGCTAATGGCTACGACTTCCTTGGCTGGTATAAGAATGCTAGCTTCACGATGCCAGAAGAGAACATTACCATCTACGGCGAGTGGATGCGTACGATGGGCAAGTTTGCTCCGACCATCACTAAGACCATTGTGAGCCCTCAAGACGAATATATGTATGGTGAAACTGTAAAGTTTAAGATTACCGTTACTAACCCAGAATCCTTTGCTATTACCGACGTTTACCTCCAAGAAGAACTAGACGGCGCAGTCTTTACGGCGCCAACCGACAGCAGCTACACGGTCAAAACAAGCACTATAGCTGTCATTCCAGCTATCGCTGCAGGTGCAAGTATTGACGTCTATGCCGAATACAAAGTAACCGAGAACGCCGCCCAGACTCTCACGAACATCGTTGAACTTACTGGCGCTTTGGCGGAAGACCATATTCTAGATACCGACCAAGAATACAAAGCTACTGTAGATTTTGACACTATTCCTGAACCTGTGCCATTTACGGGTATCATCTTCAATGCTTTGCCATATATAGGGATGGTAGTACTAGGAATTGTTATTATCTTTATTGGAGTTATCTTATCTCGCAAAGCTACAAACCCAATCGTAAAACTAACGCGCGTCTATAACTTTGAGATAAATAGGGTGCTTAAATACTCCATTCCATGTTTTGCCATTATTGGCATAATATTTGGCGGCATTATTGCCAGGAGTGTCTCCGCGACAAACTATACGGAAGTAATTAAGTCTATAGAGCTCGCCTCCCAGCACGTCAGTTATGCCAACGGCGATCCGGGAGCTTGGAACGTAACTAAGAGCGCCGAATGGGTAGAGCAAAATAGGGCCAGAATAACCTTTAATGTAGACACTGTTGCTAAAGTTCCAGGCAATACCTATCTAGACCTCGTAATGGTCATAGATAACTCAGGCTCGATGAGTGGTGAGAAGATTACACAGGTCAAGCATGATGCTACAGAACTAATTGAAAGCGTTCTTTCCGACAGTAATAACCGCATTGGTCTTGTAAGCTTTAACTCGAATGCGACTAAACTTAGCGATTTCACTTCGGACTCGGCCGCTCTCGTAAGTTTAATAAATAATCTAGACACGCCTGGTTGCACCAATTATTACGATGGTTTCAAAAAAGCCGAGGAAGTCCTTGAAGGCTACCAGAAACAAAACAACCGCGAACTTATTATGTTGTTCTTGACTGACGGCTTTCCGAATGAGCAAACACCAAATGAGATTCCCGAATACCAAGCCCTCAAGGCAAAATACCCGTATATGACCATTAATGGTATTCAATACGAAATGGGCAATGAAATACTTGATCCAATTAAGGATGTTTCAGAAAACCAATTCATTGCCAATATGGACTCATTGAATAACGTGCTCTTTGAAGCCTCCATTGCGCCATATGTTTACAATAACTTCACATTAGTAGATTACATTAATGACGAATATTGGGATGTAGATAGCATAGATAATATTGAAGCAACAATAGGCGAAACTGCTCTAACCCATAATGGCAATACGCCAGTCGTAACTTGGACAATGAATGAAGTACTCATATCTGGTCAATCCGCAAAACTTACCATAGACATTACACTTAAGAATGCTGGCGCTATAGCAGAAAACACTTTCTTGCCGACCAATGATCATGAAACTATCCAAAGTAGTCTACCTGAAACACCAGACGAAAACATCACAAGCGAACTAACGCCGGTACTAAAGTCTAGCTACAAAGTAACCTATGAACCAAACCTGCCAAGCGATTGCTCTGCTTATGGGGGAACACTACCAGCAGAGCAGAACTATCTACCACTTTCCATAATCCAGAAGTCTAGCAACACTATTTCCTGTGACGGCTACAACTTTAATGGCTGGGAAATAGCCGAGGGTGGCCCGAAGATTCTAAATGATGACTATTTCAAGATCATTGACGATGATGTAGTTCTTCGCGCCACTTGGACCAAGCCTTCTATTTCTAAAAGCATGGATGGGGAAGTAAAGGAAGAAGTAGCGGCAGTGCTGGATACTGGACAGAATATTAATGTGGCCTTGAAGAAACTATCTGGTCAATCTGATCCAAGCTATTCTACAATCAACATGACCATTAAGGCCATAAAGACGGCAACTTCGATGTCTGCAGCTCAGCCGTCCAATGCAGCAATTATCTCGACGACCAATTCAGCAGTGCCAATTTATGCTTGGTTTGATGATACTGATGGATCAATTTATGTCTATTCTGAGGCTGATGTTATCCAGGGTAATAGTGATATGCGCTATATGTTCTATGGTACCTCCAGTCTCATCAATATCGATGCCTTAGCTAACTGGGATACTTCAAAGGTAACGAGTATGCAATCGATGTTCTCTGGCGCCTCTAGCCTCACAAATATAGACGCACTAGCTGGTTGGGATACTTCTAGCGTGACGAGTATGGACTTTATGTTCTATGGCGCTACTAGCCTCGCGAATATAGACGGCGCAAGTAATTGGGATACTTCTAAAGTGACAAATATGAGCTATATGTTCTATAGCTCCCGTAACCTCACGAATATAGACGGGGCTAGCAATTGGGACACCTCTAAAGTGACGTATATGAGCAATATGTTCTATAGCTCCCGTAACCTCACGAATATAGACGGGGCTAGCAATTGGGATACTTCAAAAGTGACAACTATGAACAATATGTTCCAAAACGCCTCTAGTCTAGCCAATATAGACGGGGCGAGCAATTGGGACACCTCTAAAGTGACGAATATGAACAATATGTTCTCTAACGCCTCTAGTCTTACCAATATAGACGGGGCGAGCGGTTGGGATACTTCAAGTGTGACGGGTATGAGCTACATGTTCTATAGCGCCCGTAACCTCACGAATATAGACGGCGCCAGCGACTGGGATACTTCAAGTGTGACGATTATGAGTTCTATGTTCCAAAACGCCTCCAGTCTTACCGACATTGATGCCTTAGCTAATTGGAACACCTCTAAAGTGACAAATATGAGCTCTATGTTCGCTAACGCCTCTAGTCTTGCCAATATAGACGGGGCGAGCGGTTGGGATACTTCAAAAGTGACGAATATGGGCTCTACGTTCTATGGCGCCTCGGCTCTCACGAATATAGACGGCGCCAGCGACTGGGATACCTCAAGTGTGACAAATATGAGCTATATGTTCCGTGGCGCCTCTAGTTTGGCGAATATAGACGGGGCGAGCGGTTGGGATACTTCAAGTGTGACGAGTATGAGCTACATGTTCTATAGCGACGCTCATATTACCTCTCTCAAACCTATCTTCGGCTGGACTGTCCAAAGTTCTACTACTAAGACCAGCATGTTCAATGGTATTCCGACATCCGTAGTGCTACCAGGTTGGTATATGGGAGGTTAGCATGGCAAAATGAGAAAGGAAAAAGCAGGAAAACTAATTAGATCGGTCAAAATAAAGTAATAAAAAACAGGGGAGAACCCAGAATGAAAAAATCTAACAAAATCATCGTCGCAGCTGCAACCGTAGCCGTCGCCGCCATGCCATTTGGCAATGTCTTTGCGGCCTACTCCAACTTGGGACGGTAGCTCATCTGCCACTATTCAGCGCCAGATTGCCAATGCCTATGGTACTATCAATAATACTTTTACCTATACCATTACAGCAGATTCTAATAACCCAGCCGGTGCTACTGGCGCCCCAACTACGGCTAGCATCGCTTTTGCCGATAGCTATACCACTCAGGGCACTGCCACTAAGACCACTACGCTAGACTTCAGCGCCATGCAGTTTACTGCTGTGGGCGACTATACCTATGCTATTGCGGAAACTGCTTCCACCAATGCTAGTGTCTACCCAGTCGATAGCGCTAACACCTACACGGCCATCGTATCCGTCCGTAATAACGCTGACCTTACTGGCTATGTAGCTAGCCTCTACATCAAGGACAAGAATGGCGACAAGCTCACGGTCTTTAGTGGCAACAGCTCGCAGTTCCTCTTCGCCAGAACGCCGGCTTATACGAATATTCAGGTGTCTCATACGGTTTCTGGCAACGCGGCGGATCCAAACAAGTGCTTTAGCTATACTTTTGCGGCCAGTACTAATGATAGCTATGTTTTAAGTACAGAGTCTACCTGCGGTAACGGAGGCACTATTAAGAATGGAGATGTATCAAGTTAAAACATCAGGATACCGCTACGATTGGTCTCGTAAGGGCTGGCTCGCAGATTCCGGTTGGTACCACCTATTCGTTTACGCGGGTTGGTAGCGATGCCTACACTACATCTATGGATGGGGTGGAACGGACTAGCACCGGTACTAAGACTATGGTCGCTACGGATGCGCCAACATTCAACGCGGCTAATAAGACCGCTATCGACCGACGAGAAGCTTGATTCAACTGTCGATACCGGTATTGCTATGAATATAGCGATTTATATCCTATTAGCACTTGCAGGTGCGGCTGGCATTTATTATGTAGGACATAGGAAAGCCGACAACGAAGCTTAATGATAGACGAAAAAAGACTGGGAGTAGATATCCCCCAGTCTTTTTTAGGCAAAAATCATAAAATGCGGTTTGGCTACTCATATTGAGCATTGATATCATCAACTCCATGTTTACTCTAGTGGTCTATACCTTAGTAGTTTTTATTTGTTCTCGTGAATGCTTTTAGTTATCTTCAATGTTATGATTATGTAGACAACTATATGTTGCTTCTGGGGGGTTGCTCACAATGATCGATAATAATGACATTGCATCTATAGACACTGAGTATTTTGACATAAAAGAAAAAAGGGCCTACTCTCTCGTCTTACAATCGAGAAACACCGGACATTACTGGTATCTATTGGAACGGATATATAACGGCAAGCAGTCCTTCTCGATTTACCATAAACACAACGTTGGAAACGCCTATCACCCTCAAAAGAGCAGACCGAGCATTTCTGCCTGTTGCGAATATATAAAGGAGCATGATGCTTTCCACTTAGAAAGAGTCAAAAAGAAGAACGAGCGCAGAGAAAGACGCATCCATATCAAGCAGCAAACGCATACTTGAGTATTAATAAGCAAATCTACTATCATGGTCCAAATGCTCCTAGATGATATACTTTATTCATAATCTATGAACGAATTTATCGCCCAGTTCACTCTCCCACTCTCAATCATCGCAGTCGTCCTGTTTATTATCGCCGGTCTCATATGGCTATTCTTTTGCCACGGCATAGATAAACTAAGGTATCCCGAAGAATGGAAAGATGAGGGAAAATCCGGAGAACAAATCATCTACCGCTTACTGGTAGATAAAATTCATGTTCCAGAAAGCCAAATTCTTAGAAACGTATACGTTCCGACGGAAGACGGAAAGACGTCCGAAATAGACATACTGGCGGTATCAAAGAAGGGCTTATTGGTTTTTGAATGCAAAAACTATGCTGGGAATATCTATGGTGATGCAAAAAGAAATAAATGGATTCAATATCTCGGAAAGAAGAAAAGCTACTTCTATAATCCATTCATGCAGAATAGAACCCACGTCAAACATCTTAAAAAATACCTAGAGGCTTATGGTGACGTTCCAGCTATTCCGATGGTATCCACTATTTCGCGAGGGAAGTGGAAAGTAAAGAATTGCTCACCAGAAGACTATCTACTCGGCTATAATTCACACTTAAAAGATATCCTCTCAAACACTCCAGATTCAGACTTAATTGGTCGACATTTCAAGGCTCTTATGGCAAAACTTCAGCCACTATCGCGCCCGGGAGATTCCATTAGAGAAGAGCATATTAAGCAAATTAAACTCAATAAGTAGTACGACCCACATCTGCATATATTTAGATATCTACTCCCGGAAGGTTGTTTCATGCAATATCGGAAGATCCGCCAGTACACACCTCGTTAAAATGCCACCCATTCGAGCTTGCGCTCTACGTAGACCAAAACAAGGCCTCATTGTCCATACAGACGGCGGCGCCCAATACGATTCCTGGAGTATGCGCCGAGAATACCTCAAAAGACATATTCAGCACTCAGTTTCTCGTCCCGGTACGCCTACAGACAATCCACTAATCGAATCGTTCTTCTCTAGGCTAAAAGAAGAATTCCTGAACGTGCATTTCTTTCGCAGTGAAGCAGAATTATTCGAGAGATTAGCCGAACATATAGATTTCTACAACGACCAACGCATCCATGAAGACTTGAACGACCTTTCTCCAACCGAATTCGAGCAAAAGGTTGTTTCGGTAAAAAGTCCAGTTTAACAGGGAAGGATAGAAAAAACGAGGGGTTCGAAACTCTTCGTTTTAGAAAATCTCACATTAGTTTTCAGCTTTTTCCGCATATATGTAATTCGTACTTTTACCTCTGTAAAAATGGACTAATTCTGACAGCAAGTGGTCAAAAGTCCGAACCATATCATTTGGTGGACCTATCGCAACTTTATTCAAACCCGTTTTTACAGATAAGAAGTTTCAAGCAACGAATTGACCCACAAATTAGCGCTCATAGTTCCGAACCCCTCACATCGGAGGATAAACTCGAAGCTATTGAAAACATATCACCAAAACGCCTAAATGTCTATGGCGAGACCGAAGTATGTCGCATACGACAAAAGCAAAAAGTATTGTCTGACATAGAAATCCAAACCGTATGCAAGAGATATCGGTCTGGAGACTCCGTATATAAGTTAGCCAAAGACTTCGAGTGCCACAGAAGCACTATAAGCGCAGTATTGAAACGTAATGGCGTAGAGGTAACTCATCTGGCATCTAAGAAACCAGAGCTCGTCAAGAAGGTCATAGAACTATACGCTGAAAGAAAAGATAGTATTTTTTAAGAAGAAATGGCTGCACGAACATATTTCAACTATCGTCCTGTGCGTTGTAGCGTGGATAGGTATTATAATATGGACTGCGCTGAAATTACGAGGCAGCGACTCTTATGCGCTTTTGGGTGCAATAGGCAGTATGCTTGCTATACTTTTCTATGTGGTACTGTATAACCGTATGATGGTATATGTGGAGAACCACGCATATCGGGCAACGCCAGACAAGGAAACCGAAACGAAAAACTAACCTTGATAAATCCAAAGTAGTTGAATGCTGTCTGAGTAGTGGCGGCAACGAGTTTGTGAACTTTTTGTTTTCCTCTTGACAAAACGGGTCTACAAGTGTTAGACTATAAGCGGTGGTCTAATAGTTATAGACCCGCAAGGAGGATTATAATGAAAAATTACAAACTTGGAGATATGGAGTTGGAGTTTGCCAACTTAATCTGGGAGAATGAGCCGATTTCCTCTGGAGGATTGGTACAGCTCTGTGAGCAGAAATTCTCTTGGAAAAAATCCACCACATATACGATGCTGAAGCGTCTTTGTGATAAGGGCATTTTTCAAAACAATTCGGGCAATGTCGTTTCTGTCCTTTCAAAACAGGAGTGGTTTACGAAGCAAAGTGAGGGCTTCGTGGAAGAAACATTCAACGGTTCTTTGCCGCAATTCTTAGTGGCGTTTACCCGCCGCAAAAAGCTCTCAAAGCAGGAAATCGCTGAAATACAGAAAATCATCGACCAAAATGCAGAGGAATGACTATGAGCGACAAAGTATTTCTCGATATTGTAAATATGAGTATTACGGGCAGCTTCGCCATCTTAATTATTATACTGGCACGGCTGCTGCTGAAAAAAGCTCCAAAGGTTTTCTCCTACGCAATATGGTTTGTTGCCTTTTTCCGTCTGCTTGTCCCCGTTTCCTTTGAAAGCGTTTTGAGTATATTACCGTTCAACACAACGCCGCTTTCTACGGATATGCTTTACATTGAAACCCCTTATGTGGAAACGGGCGTAAAAGCGATAGACAGCGTAATCAACCCTGTTGTAGCAACTGAGGTTTTCGGTTCTACCGCAAATGTATATCAGATATTTGCCTTTTGGGGGAAGATTATCTGGTTCATCGGCGTTTTGGCATTTTGCCTGTATAGCATACGCTCATATTCCAAACTCAAAAAGAAATTACAGAGTGCCGTCCTTCTTCGGGATAATATTTATATTTCGCAAGTAATCAGTACGCCCTTTGCGCTTGGATTGCGAAATCCAAAAATATACTTGCCGAGCAATTTGGCTGACGCACAGGAATATGTAATTGCCCACGAACAGACGCATCTCGCTCGGCGTGATAACCTTGCGAAAATATTAGGATATGTCGTTCTTATCCTGCATTGGTTTAACCCTCTTGTGTGGCTTGCGTTCAAGCTGTTCGTTACCGATATGGAAATGTCCTGCGATGAAAGCGTAATCAGAAATTCAAAGGAGGATATTCGCAAAGAATACAGCCAGTCGCTTTTAGAGCTTTCTATTGAAAAAAGCACACTTGGCGTACCGATGGCGTTTGCCGAGGGAAATCCCAAAGAAAGGATAAAAAATGTTATGAAATCAAACACGAAAAAAATCATTGGATTTGCAGGTTTAGGAGCGGTAATTTTAATTGCGGTCATTGCAATATGCCTTATTCCTAACCGCCCGCAGTATGCGACGGCAAAGGATGCTATTACAGGCATCCCCGCAATAGCTACGCAGTCTGCAACTCATGCTGCAATAAAGACTGCCGATGGAAATACGACCATTACAGATAGTGAAGGCTTCAATCAACTGCTGACCTTTATAGAAAATATTGAGGTCAACACGAAAGAAGTCAAGAGAGGCTCTTGGAATGACAGCGAGGGAAATAATAAAATTACATTTTACCGAGCAGACAATTCTATGGACTCCGTAATCAGCTTCACTTCTGATTATTCTAAGATTTGGATTGAAACAAACGCAACGCTTTCTTTCACATATAGCGTGAAAGACTCAGCAGAAGTGCAAAAGGGACTTGCGGCTTTCCTTGGCAGCAATAGCTAAGGTAATCTTGCGTTTGTGATTTTGCCATAAGTCGGAGGAAATATGCCTAATGCAAAAAGAAAAGTTCATACTATGCCCTATCAAAGAAAACCGTCTTTTGTTTCCTAAAGACGGAAAAGGCCAAGTGCGTATGAAGGAATTCTATAACGAATTTACCAACTCGAATACGCCAATCAAATCATCGCTTGGACTTTATGATGCGCAATGGAACACTGAAATGCTTTCAAATCTGATGGGAGGAAAGTACTTTCAGAATCCTAAACATCTGAAGTTAATTCAAGATCTAATTGCTTATACGACTACGACGTCAGATACTGTTCTAGATTTCTTTTCCGGTTCGGCAACTACTGCACATGCCGTCATGGCACTAAATGCCATTGATCAGGGGCATAGGAAATATATAATGGTACAAATACCAGAACAATGCGCTTCGTCGAGAGAAGGAAAAATTGAGCATAAGCAGGAAAAACTACTTGAAGCACATTTCAACGATGCAATCCCCCTCAGTTTAATGAAGCGAGAACAGCAATCATTATCAAAAACAGCTCTCAGCTATTGAACATGAAATCAGCGTCCGCAGCACTACGTTCGATGATATCCTCAAGAATCTGTCTCTTGCCTTCGATCTAATCGAGGATTGCGGCAGAACTTATCGAAAAGCGAACGATAATATTAAAAACTCATGTGCCAAGCTATATTCAAGAGAATCTGGATACATGAGGACGGGACAGTAACTACAGATTTTACTGACATATATAAGAATATCGTCGGCCCAATTGAGCATGATTTGATTAATCAGAACACGAAATCAGCGTCTGCCGAAGCAGACGCTGATTCTATCCACAAGTTACTCAAATCCTACTCAAATTTTTTTGGGCAGGGTTTGAATAACGAACTTTTGGTGGACCTATCGCAAACCTACTCGAACAATTACCAAATAATTCGCGATTACGTCAAGAATCACGCTTCTACCCCTGTTAATACTGATGTAGATCCAGCTATAGTAGACCAGTCCTACAATTCAGATTGTATAGTAAAATCCATCAAACGACAGCAAAAGACACTTACCGAGCTAGAAACTAGAACTATTTGTGAGAGGTACAAGAATGGCGCTTCAAGCTATGAACTCGCCAAAGAATTCGGATGCCACCATAGAACTATCTGTGATGCACTCAAGCGAAATGGTGTAGAGGTATCTCATCAAGCAGCAAAGAAGCCGGAGCTCACCAAGAGGATTATTGAACTATATGCAGAATATAAGACGCCGAAGGAAATAGGTGCCATAGTCGGAATTGGCTGCGATACGGTCCGCAAGGTCCTCAAGGAGAACGAAATCTATATCCGCAAGAGCTGGGAGTATCCGAAGCAATAAAAGAACGCCGAGCAATCAAGCCCGGCGCACATTGGTAGAAAAGCGATAGAAATATTAAGCTCTGAAGTTATTCCCGCAATCGTGGCAATAGTATATTTTCGAGTTATTCTGAATAATGCGCTTGCTTAACCATACATAGCCTTTATTCTGCGACTTCTTAATTAGCGCATACCACCAGTCGAAATATATCAAGACAATCAAGGCTATCATGGCTTTACACATCCACCAACATACATAGTAGACGCCAAACAAGATGAGCCATAATATGCCATGCTTACTTCGCTCACTAGAAAGCTGAACTTTTGTGCTGCCACATTTTGGGCATTTGCGATTTATGCTCATACGGACGCCTGACTAATTAGGAAGATTATCAATGGCATATTGAGCTTCTTCGGCCGTGAATCCCTCGCCGTATTCTGATGTTAATTGGTCATAAATTTTTGATTTCGACATATGCATATTTTCTTGGTAGGATTTTGCTTTCGCTAGGGCATTCGCCTTGTAGTCGGCAACTAAATTATCTATAGCGTACTGGGCTTCTTCTTTGGAAAATCCCTCGCCGTATTCTGATGTTAACTGATCGTAGATCTTCGATTTTGACATGTGCATACTTTCTGAGTAAGATTTTGCTTTCGCAAGGGCATTTTTCTGTCCCATAGTAGGCTCTTTACCTAGAGAATAGGAAACTGTTAGCGTAGCACCTTTACAGACTTTCTCTCCGGCTTTAATACTTTGAGAAATAACAGATTCTCGTTTTATAGTATCCGAATATTTAGCATCCCCAACCTTATAGCTGAGTCCCTTATCCTTGGCCCACTTAGCAATATCGTTAGCTCCCATTGAGCTTAGGTCAATCATTTCTATTTTTTCATCGTCTGAGCAAGCGGAGGACTCGGCGGTCGTATTGTCGTCGGTAGAATCGTTGCTATCTTTATTCGCAGAGCCGCTAGCTCCTATTATTAATACTAAGACGATAATTACCCAGAACCACCATTGTTTATAGAATGGCTTCTTATCGGAGCTCTTTACTTTAGTATTCTTTTCGCTCATGCTAATTCTCCGCGCGTTACTAATATTTACGGCATCGTATAGCGCAAATAAAAACGACACCGCAGGGTGTCTATATCCATATCACAATCCGGTGTTGCCGTCTTGCTTAGCGGTGCCGTTTTAATACGACAACCGCCAAATTATTAGCCCCGGATTGCTCAGATTGTTATATGAATATAGACATCTTCATTATATCACGCTCACTTCTTTACAATATAAGCATGAGCAAGCATATATCTAAAGCCAAGAAAAAGAAAATCGTAAACAAATATTACAAAGGTGCGAAAATACCAGACTTAAGCAAACAATACCGTATTCCTATCAGCACTATATATACATGGATAAAGAAATATTCTCCAGCACACCTCAAGCACAAGTTCCTCGCACAAGCTACAGACTACCGAAACCTCGAGAAACGCGCCACTAAATTCGGAAACGAGTTGAACCTATTACAGAGCTTCCTTGAATACAAAGGAATAGAGAATAAAGAGCGCTACGAATTCATGGACCTCCTCTACGGAAAATTCACCATCCATGAACTATGTGGAGCCTTTAATATCGATCGCGGCACCTACTACAATCATCTGCGCAGCAAAGATAAATACACTCACTTCAAAGACCGCAATGCTCGGATTGACCCCATCATATATAAAATACATAACGACTTTAGAGAATATGGCGCCGAAAGAATCGCCATTGCTATCAGGGAAGAGACCGGCGAAGCTGTAAGTCCAGACTATATCAGAAAACGTATGAGATACCTTGGAATCGAGAGCAGTCTCACAAAAAAGCCGAAACCAAGATTTCTCCGATGGAATACACGCAAACAAACATTACTCGTTAAAAAATACGAAGTAACAGACATAAATCAGGTCTGGGTAGCAGACATTACGGAATGCCAGATTAAAGGAATAAAAAGATACATTAGCATCTACGAGGATTTATGCTCAAGAAAAATCATTGCATATAATGTAGGATACAATCAAACAACGCAACTTGTTCGGCTTGGGCTCGATCACGCAATGAAGACCAGGCATCCAAAACCCGGTCTTTTTATTGTTCATACAGATGGCGGAGCTCAATATAACTCATGGACTATGCGTAGGCTCTACGCTAAATATAAAATCAATCACTCCGTCTCCCGCCCGGCTATGCCAACGGACAATGCAAATGTCGAATCATTTAACAGAACTTTAAAGTCCGATTTCATTAAAGGAGGCGATCAGTTCCATAGCGATTTCGAATTCAGGGAGAAATTAGATGAATTTATCGAGAAATATAACAGCACCCGTGTTCATACTGCTCTAGGCACCTCACCGGATAAGTTCGAAGAAAAGCTCAAAAATAGGTCAAAAGAGTCATAATCCTGGCAAAATTCTAAAAATAACAGATATAAATTTCAAAAAGGTGGGGTTCGAATCTTCTACTTTTTGAATTTTATGGAAAAAAAATTAGGAAATTCCGCATTTCCTAATTCTCAAATCTACCTCTGTTATTATTAGAATATTCTAGAATTTCTGTCACGGAAGTCGCTGGTGTTGCATTTGGTGGAGCACAGGAGATTCGAACTCCTCACCTCTTCCATGCCATGGAAGCGCTCTACCAAATGAGCTAGTGCCCCAGATTTTTACAACACAATTATACACCATCGGCGCCAAAAAACCAATGTGTTAATATATACCTATGAGGAGAGGTATATTCAAGAAGTCAAGAAATTGGCTCAAAGCATTTATTCGCAGTGATAGCTTTAAGCATTTCTTATGTTTTCTAGCGCTACTTACTGTTGCTTATATGGGCTTCCTTAATCAAACTATCATATCTGACAATATTACCGGCCGCATGGAGCGATACGACTCCGAAAACATCATAGAGTTTATGAACGAGGGCGCCACCGCAATCAATGGCCGTTGGGGCAATATTACTTATTACTTGGTTCACAAACCACTATCGCTACTCGGTTTTAATTACATACACAATCAATGGGTCTATTTCGCCATCGATATTACCGTATTCGCTATTGCACTCACGGTAACTTACGAAGTCTTCCAGAAGCTAATCAACCGCAAAAAAGCAAAACTACCGCTGTTCTTCGCAATTGCGCTAATGGCCGTCAATGCCTTTATGGTCGACGGCGCCTCGTTCCTGATTCCCAGCCACCCGCAAGCCATGCTATGCGCGGCATTAGTTCTATACTTCATTACTTCAAAACGGCGCTACCGTTACTTAACCGCTAGTATTTTCGCATTAGGCGCAATCGTGACTTATCAGAGTTATTACGCGCCTATTTTAATTCTAGGAACTCTAGCAATCTATATCCAAAATAAAGAAAAACTAAACAAACAATTTGCAGTCAATCTCGCAAAGCTCTTTGGCATAACTGGCGCCAGCGTCATTATTCAATTACTGTCCACAAAAATTTACTGCAAACTTGCAGGAATAGGTGAGGCAAAATCTACATCATTCACTTTATCAATTAGTAAAAACTTGCAAAAGCTCTACAAAGCATGGGAAAGCGCCAGCGGTTACCTCGCGCGCGGCTTCGGTATATATCATCTGCAAAACATTTTGATCATAGTGCTTGTATTACTACTTGTATTCATAGCAATCGCCATAATTCATCAGCACAGCTACTCCAAGATCCCATTCAATATAATCTTTATTTGCGCTGCAATTATTATTCCAATCCTATACACAATAGCCGCAGACAATGTTTACTTTGCGGCCCGCATACTTGTGGGGTACTTCACAGTCATCGCCGCAATAGCCATCCTCGCAATCTATCAGATTCCAAAAGATTGGAATTTTTCAATATTGGCATACGGCCTTGCCATCTTCGTTGCCATAAACGTATTTCATATTGCCGGCCTAATCACCGATATTCAAATATCAAACCGCGTCGAAATGGCAGAGTTACGCCTAATTCAAAATAGAATCGAAAACTACGAATTGCAATCCGAGCAAGAAATCACAAAAGTCTATGTCTATAATGCCGACTATGGCATACGCAACTTTTCCGAGCTAAACACTAACCACCCAAATAATACCTACTACAGCTCCCATCAGCTACTAGCCGCACCTTGGAGCGACGTTAATTCGCTGAATCGGGTCATGGGGCGCAATTTCGAGCGTATCCAAATGAGCGAAGCCACATTTAAAGAAAAATTTCCAAATCATGAGCAGACAGACATGAAATACTTCGACCCAGACGAAAGGCTCGCCTTCGACAAGGGCGTTCTCTACTGGATAGCATATTAAACTCATGTTATAATAAAGACATGTTTTACCTTTCAGCATTTATACCATATTGGCCTTGCGCCTGCCGTACTGCTTTAGCTTGATTTTTAATGCATTTTATGATATAATGAAAGGACAATATCGCTTTATGAACACAATTCTTACAGGGGTACGAGTAAACGAAGAGCCGACTTTGGGAAATTTTCTTGGCGCCTACGTACCAATGGTTAACCTTTCGCACGAACATGCAAAAGATAGTCAGATTAATTTCTTCGTGCCAGATCTACATTCTTTCACAACTCCAGTCGAGCATTCCAAACTATACGATCTAACCATTAAGGGCGTCAAATATTACATTGCTGCAGGCCTAGACGTCGATAACCCAAACGTACACTTCTACCGCCAATCTCGCGTTCCTGCCCATGCACAACTCTGCTGGATTTTAGATTGCTTTACTCCATTCGGAGAAGCGTCACGAATGACACAGTTCAAAGAAAAAAGCGCTGAACACCCAGACGCTATCACGGTGGGACTATTTAATTACCCAATCCTAATGGCCGCCGACATTCTACTCTACGATGCCAAATATGTACCAGTCGGCGAGGATCAACTTCAACATCTAGAACTTGCTCGCAATATCGCCATCCGCATGAATAATAAATTCAATCAGGAGTTATTCACGTTGCCAGCGCCAGAGCAAGAACAAATAAAATTCATGCATCTTAAGAAAGCACTCCGCATCCGCTCTCTCACCGACCCAACTAAAAAAATGTCCAAATCGGCCGAAAATGAAAAGTCAAAGATCTTATTGAGCGACGACCCTAAACAAGCCGCAAAAAAGATTATGTCCGCCACTACCGATTCCGAAGGCGTAATTCGTTTTGATATGATTAATCAACCAGGTATTAGCAATCTTCTTACTATCGAAAGCCTTCTCACCAATCGTGATATCCAGGACGTAATATCCGACTGGGCAGGGCAAACCAGCTACGGCGATCTCAAGCGAAAAGTTGCAGATAGCGTTATGCATTTTCTGTCCGGTTTCCAGGAACGCGTTAACGCAATAACAGACGACGACGTCAAGGCTATTCTCGAAAAAGGTGAGTTATACGCAAACGAAATTGCAAACAACAAACTACTACAAGTAGAGAAGGCAGTAGGACTCTATAAATAACATGCGCAATAATCGCAAACGAATCTCCAGGAAGACAACAAATCAGCGCGCCGTCGCACACTACGGTGCCGATATTTTGTGCTCCAAGGAGCATAAGGAATGCGATAAGTTTATCCAACATGGAGATACTACGGTACGCGAGCACACTACCTCGGTTGCCTGCATGGCGGTCGCAATAGCACGCAAAACGCACCTAAAATTCGACTACCAAGCTATGATTCGTGGCGCACTGCTACACGATTATTTCCTCTATGACTGGCACGAGCCGCATCATGGCCTACATGGATACACACACGCCAGCCTTGCATTAAGGAATGCTGCGCAAGATTTTGCAATTTCACCAATTGAGGCTGACGTTATTAAGAAACATATGTGGCCGCTAAACATCAGACCACCACGCTACCGCGAGGCCATGATAGTTACAATTGCCGACAAAATTTGCTCCGCAAAAGAAGTATTCGGTAAGCCCATCTACAACAAAAAAGTAGAGGAAATTCTAAATGAATATAAATAATATTCCAGAATATTTTATTTGGTTCATTATTTATTCATTCCTGGGCTGGGCCTGGGAGACGCTCATAACATCAATCCCGCAACGTCGCTTCGTGAACCGCGGTTTCCTAAACGGCCCATATTGTCCCATCTATGGGGCAGGAGCTTTGTTATTCATCTTTTTCACAAATAACATAGACAGTATAGCCGTCCGCTTTATCTCAGGCGCCGTCATCGCCTGCACACTCGAATATCTCACATCATGGGTACTAGAATTAATATTTCATGCACGTTGGTGGGATTACGCACCCCGCCGTTTCAATCTAAACGGTCGCATCTGTTTGGAAGGTTTTTTCGTCTTCGGTCTAGGAGCGGTAGTGGCACCATATTTCCATCAAAACATCGCAAATATCACAGCGCAGCTGTCGCCCGCAACGTTAAATTCTATATTCTCAATCATACTCATCGCCTTTATTGTTGACGTCGTTATCACTAATCGTGCACTATCGAAATTCAACCGCATCTTGCGTGAGTATCAAAAAGCCATCGATAAACGCAGGCTCGACTTTCTGGAGTTTATACGCCGTGGCCGCCGCGTATTTGAAATGAGAATCGGCAAGAACAATCGCATTCGCGATGTCTTGAGTTTCCAGCAGCGCCGTATTCTCGACGCATTCCCGCACTTTGATTCAACGTTATATGAAGAAGCGCTCAGTCGCCTGCGTAAGCTCAATTCCGATTCGCGTCGCAATATAATCATCGAAAGAAAAACCCAGGTACCCGAGAAACAAAAATCTCGCTCGGCCCGCAAAAAAGCACGCCAAAAAGCCACGGAGCGCGCCAGAGCCAAGCGTCGCAATTAGCCAACATCGCAAAAAGATGTTAAAATATAAGATATGGGTAAAAAATTCAGCAAGCCAGAATTGTCTCGCAAAATCAACGGCGATATTCCTTTTGACGATAAAAATTCTACCTCACAAGACGAAAAATCACTACAAAGACTAGACGTTGCCACGCTAGAACAGTATCCTCGCTATAGCCGATCTACTATTCAAAAATTCATCAAAGACGGACGCGTAACAGTAAATGGCGACGTACAAGACAAGCCAAACTATCTAATAGACGAAGACGCCCAAATTGAGCTAACCGCTCCAGAACCTATAGAATCTCAAAAACCACCCGTTATCTACGAAGACGAAAATGTCATCGTTTTTAACAAACCGAACGGCATGCTCTCTATTAAAAAGGGTGATTATTCGCCAGAATCAGCTATCGAGGATTGGGGCGAAATCGTTCATCGCCTTGATCGTGATACGTCTGGCGTAATTATAGTAGCCAAGAATTTCGCAACCAAAGCCAAGCTGCAAAAACAATTTCAAGAACGCAAGACTCACAAGACGTACTATGCAATCGTCGAGGGAATTCCAAAACAGCCACACGCCATCATTAATGTCCCGCTTGCACGTAATCTAAAAAAACCAACTACTTTCATACCAGACGCCAAAGGGCGCGAAGCAATTACGGAATACCGAGTTATCCAGCAAGGGCAAAAGCGCGCCCTAGTAGAACTAAAACCAAAAACCGGACGCACTCATCAACTCCGTATCCATATGGCCCATATTGGCACGCCTATACTTGGCGACCCAGTTTATAATCCAAACGGCACAAAAGCCGACCGGATGTATCTCCATGCACAATCTCTAGAGATAACTATCCCCGGCAAGGAGCACGGAGAGCGCAAAACCTTTACGGCAGAGCTACCAGAAGATTTCGAAAATGCAATTAAGTAGCGATTCCGAAGCGGAAAAAATCAGCCAAAAAACGAACTTCGCGATAATCGAGTTGCCAGAAAGCAGCTTCAACCTTATTCTGCCAAAAGCTAACCACTTCAAGCCGAACGAGAAGGGGATATACTCAAAAGATGATATCGATAATATATCCAGCCTAGTACATAACAAACAAACCAACGAATTAACCTTAGTTCTGGAAAACGCCGAGAAAATGAATGAATCGGCAGCAAATACATTTCTTAAGACTCTCGAAGAGCCAGGCGATCATGTGCATTTTATTTTTCTAGTCAAAAACGCCAGCGAAATCCTGCCAACCATTAAATCACGCGCCCAAAACTACTACTTGCCAAAAATAGATAAGATTAATAATCCACCCCAAGTTTCGCCAGAAATTCTCGACTTGGCAAAAAAGTACATATCGTGCAAACCTAAAGATCTGCCAAAATTCTGCGATACCATCGCGAAGGACAAGAAAGACGCACGCGCCAAAGCACTAGCAGTAGTCGACGCATCCATCCAACTAGTTTACAAATCATACTTCATTACAAGCAACCAACAATTTATCGATAAACTAAACAGCCTTCTCGAAACATACGATGCCATTCGCTCAAACGGTCATATTAAACTGCAGTTGATAGCCGGAATGGCTTAAAGCCTTTCTTAAATAGCGCTTGTGTTATAAACTATAAATATGGGAAAAATCAAAGCGATATTGTTCGCTATCTTGCTAGCAACGGCTTCAATGCTATTTGCCGTCACCAATACTTACGCTAATGAGGTCTGCGTCGCAGCCGGCGTCAGTGATCCAATCTTATGCGGGAATCACAACTCAAATGAAGAGAGAGAGCTAATAAACCGCACAAGCAACGTTCTCAGCGTCGTATATACATTCATCGGCATAGCGGCTGTGGTGGTAATTATTATCGGCTCCATAATCCTAATGACATCCAGTGGCTCGCCCGAAAAAGTCCAAACAGCAAAAAGAGCCATCTTGTACGCCGTTCTTGGCCTCGTAGTTACACTTTCAGCATTCGCCGCGACAACATTAACCATAAACGCACTAGAAGGCAACACGCAAACCTCAGCTGCCGACGATGAAAAAATAAGGCAGCGAAACACCGAGCACGCTAAGGTTAAAGCTATTTCGGCCGTTAACGAGACGACGATACTTATCGATCAAAGCATAACACTTAAGCCAGTAGTAATCCCAGATTATGCAGAAAATAAGAGCCTATCATACAAGACCAGCGACGCCAGCATTGCAACCGTAGACGAAAATGGAAAAGTTACCCCGAAAAAAGTTGGCGATGTGACTATAACAATCATATCCGCAGATGGCCCAACAAAAGACGTAAAAATACACGTCGTTAAACCAATTTCCGTCGAAAAAATCAATATCAACCCCACAGCCCTCACCTTGAGCATTGGCAAAACCGCCACAATAAGAGCCGAGGCATTGCCGCGAAACGCCCTAGACAGGACCATTACTTGGACTAGCAGTAACCCGCAATCCGTCACGGTTACTCAAACCGGAGAGGTAAAAGCAGTTGGATCCGGAAAAGCCACAATCATTGTCGCCTCAAAGGATAAATCTGTCACAGCTACCGCATTAGTAACCGTACAGGGCGGCGCGGACGGCTCTCTAGAAACCGAACCTGCACCAGTAGGCAAAAAAGCACCCAAAAGCCTTGATTTTAGAGCCGCCACACGTAAAATTATCAACCAACACAGGAAAGATTTTGACTGGTGTAACTACGAATCAAAAATTAAAGAGCTTGGCGGATACACGGCCTATGTCAAGAGTCTTGGCGGAATCTTTGCGGATAATGTAAATAAGAAGTTCAAAGTGAAAACCGCCGCAGAGCTACAATATGCAGCAGAGTACGTCTGGGGACTCTGGACAATTTGGGGGCCAGATTACGACAATGGCAAGACATACCACAAGTGGGGTCTTGGCGCGGCCGACGGCTTCCATAATTGCCATGGTGACCGTCATGCTGGCTCTGGCTACTCGCAGGCAGAAATTAATAACTTGTTATCCAAAAAGAAAAAAGTGCGCACAAACTGTAACGCATCCCAAACAACATTCAATAGTACAACTGACTTGTTCCAAATCGACTCTACGAAGTTTAAAACCCAAACAAAGATGAGCCCAGTCGGTAGAATTACTAAGACTAACCAACTTCAGGTTGGTGACTGGGTGCACTTCTTCAGGCAACCAGGCCATAAAAAATGGGGGCACGTTGCTATGGTAGGTGAAGTATACGATGATTACGTCATAATTTACGAAGGCGGGGGGCGCTTCGTAGAATCAACTTACTTTAAGCACAAACTCAAACGCACGGGCGACGGCAGACTTAGCGATAGCTACTCCCACTTTAAATCGTGGTTCGGCGTTAGGCCGTTCAAGATCGATCAAAGCGTATATCTAAAAGGCATGAACCCATGAAAACAAATACAAATAATAAGATTAATCTAATAGCACCAATCATTGTTAGCGCCGTCGCAATCGCCGTCATAATAGTTACCTGCATTATCCTAGTAAATGTTAATTCAAAGAATATAGAGGCCGAGATTCGCGAAGCTATCAACTCAGGGGTTCTCGAAAAAGACTATTCACCCTTAATGAAGCTCAGTGAAGAACTAATCGGACAAAAAGTATTTCTAGACGACGCCGAAGAAAAGTTTTCAAACGAAGAAGACTTGTACGACTTCTATGTCGCAGAGAACAATGGCTATATTGCAGATAAAAGTTCGAGCGAAAGAATTACGTTCGACATTATTATCGAAGAAGCGGACGCGCCACCTACCTTAATTGATTTCGTTTATCACGAGACTATCGGAGACAATGACTCTTTCGTCATGAAATCAAGCGAAAACACTTTCCAACATTTTAATGGTTACGTTACCAATGAGTTCAGTAATATAGACGAAGCCCTAAGGGATCATCTAATCGTAAGGGAGGATTAGCAAACATGCAAAATCAAAATCAAATACTAAGCCCAATGCCACCAATTAACCAGACGTCACAGACCCCTGCGCCAGCGCCACAACAATTCAGCAAAAAATCCACCATTATTATCATTGCTTCAGCCATCGTAGTAGCAGCAATTATAATCGCAGCCACAATCGTCATCCTGAATATTCAAAAAACTCCGCCCGATGGCCAAAAGCCAGGAGGCGCAGACGGGACCGTCAAAGAAATAAACGAATTTAACGAAAAAGAAGACGGCACTAAAAATACACAGACACTTATACAATATTCGTCTCTCCCCAGCACAATCAGCCTTACCGAACTAAAGAGTACAATCGGAAATTCTGGAAAAATAGAAATAGTCGACAATTCGGGTAGCATCGATCTTGGTGACGTTGACGAGTATATCTCGTTCGATATTGATGGCGACCAGGTAAGTAATTTTATATACACTAAGGATCAAGGCGACTACGCAATTTTCATCCAGGAAACCGATACGGGGACATTCGAATATTATAGCGGCATAGGTACATATGCCGTAGAAACGAAGCAAGAGGCAATCTCCCTATATCTCAAGACAAAGCAAGAATAAGGCGTGATATAATCATAACAGCATAACGCTTATGTAAAAACTAATACGGGGTCAATCAATGCAAGAGCAAAACTATATACAACTTCAACCAGCCTCAACAGTTAACGCCGCCAAACAGAGTAGGCTAAAATTGGTGTTTATTATAGTCTCAATCGTAATTATCATCTTAGCCATAATTGCCGCCTGCATTGTGATTTTTAAAGAAAACAACACCATTTTCGTCACTAACCACGGTTGGACCATCACGAGGGACGAAAGAAGTAATGAAAACATCATCACTTTAGCTCTAGAAGTCGAAAACACTTCAAAAAACAAATACGCAAGCGACATAACGGTAGCTGCAGAAGTATACGATAACGGCAAGGAAGTCGCAAGCATCATGGACGCATGCTATATCGAATATTTAGCCCCAAACGATAAGGCCTACTGCGCAAGCAACATAATTCAAGAGAGCGACTATAATATTACAGATATGGCGTTCACGATTAATGGTAAGACCTTAAAATATAGCAATTACAATGCTAACGAGCAAACAAATAGCAACTCATTTGAGGTTGCCGATATTGACGACGAGGATAAGGAGAACATATCCTGCACAATCAGAAATAATAGCAGCGTCGCCGTAAACAATCCAATTGCGACCATAGTGTTTTATAAAGACGGGAAGATTATTGGTGGCGCTAGTGGCGAAATAGAGGAAGAAACGCTTCCATCAAAAGGGGAAACATCAATCCAATTCTACGGAAACCGCATACAGGAATACGATGAATACAAAATAGGCGTAACTGGCATATGAAAAACAAGCTCCCAACCATACTGGCCGTACTTGCGCTCATACTTACGCTAACACTTGCTATTACGCCAAAAGCATATGTATTCGCAGGCGGCGATGCATGCTCGATAGCTGGAAATTCAGATCCGCTGCTTTGCGGCAATCAACATAGCGACGAAGAATTAGCATTGATGAAACGCATCAAAGATGTTTTGCACGTTGTATTTACAGCAATTGGCATTATCGCTGTCATAGTTATCATTATCGCAGGCATACGCCTGATGCTATCGAAAGGCGAGGCGCAGAAAATATCCCAAGCAAAAATGGCAATATTTTACTCCATTAGTGGTCTAGTGGTGACATTTTGTGCTTTCGCATTCACGGATCTAGTAATCGGCGCCATTTATGGACAACTACCAGGCGAAACCGTAGCAACAACTCCAGACAAAAGCCACACTGAAGTTAAGGCAATCAGTTTAATGCGCAAAATCGCCATGACTGTTGGTCAAACTTTACAGATTAACCCAAGAGTTATTCCAGATTACGCCACAGACCAAAGTCTCACTTACAAGTCAAATAATGCATCTATTGCTAACGTAAATAATGCGGGCGAAGTTACAGCGGTTAAAAAGGGCGAAACGGATATCGTCGTGTCGTCAAAAAACGGCGTCAAGAACCAAACCACAATCGTAGTCTACGATAAAACACTAGCTGAAAGGATAGTAGTCAGCCCCACCACCGTATCGTTACAAGTGGGCCGAACTACTCAGGCAACAGCAATAGTGTATCCAACGAACACGACCGATAAAACCCTAAAATGGACAAGCGCCAACGAAAATATAGCTAAAGTAAACATAGCTGGCCTCATTTCAGCAGTTAAGCCAGGCGATACCATAATCACAGCCAAGACAAAGAACCCTGACGCCTCACAGCCAGGAGTCCAGGGAATTATCAAAGTGCACGTAGAGAGCCCAGATAGAGGCTACGTCGTCAATCCTTACAATCCGGATGACGGTGGCAATGCCGGAAGCGGCAAAGAAACTACAGGAGCCACAACAAACGTAAAGTATTCCGGATGGCTAGATTTTCGCGAAGAGACCAGACAAATCGTCAAAAAGAACATGGACGGCATTAATTGGCAAAATCACGATTCTTTCCTAAAATCGCACGGTGGATACGCCAACTATGTCAATAGCCTAGGGGGAGTGTTCTCAAAATTTGGCGGCAAAGATGAAAAAATCCCGATCAAAACTGCAGCCGATCTACAAGAGGCAGCAGAGTATTTCTTCGGCATTTTCTCAATTTACGGGCCAGACTATAGCGCCGGCGGCCGTTGGCCAGTCTGGGGAGAAAATCAAAATAATCACGGCGTTGCCAAAAAGGGAACACCTGACGGATTCTATTATGGCTATGACGACCGACCATACAAGAAATCAAGTGCCGCAAGGCCATGCGGAAGACATGTTCAGATGGCTATAGATTACGAGTTTGGTAAAGGCTACAAGGGCGAGAGTTGTATCAAGAAACGCGTCCGCGGCAACTGCAATTATAGCCAAGACAGTTTTATCCGCCAAACGAACCTACAACTACCATCATCTAGCAATAGCTGGACATCTGAAAACACACACCACAATAAATCTAAAATTAAACACGCCAATGAGCTACAGGTTGGCGACTGGGTACATTATTATTCGGGCGGAGAATGGAAACATATCGCTATAGTCGGAGAAGTATATCAAGATATAGTAGTACTTTATGATGGCGGAGGACGTTTTAATAGAAGCATGCACTACAAAAAAATTATGTACCGCGACACAGATTCGCTCAAAGGCACCGAATATAGCGGCTATAGTAAATGGGACGCCGTACGCTTATGGGACATCGACCAAAACGTAACACTCAAAGGAATAAACGATAAACCAAAAAACTGGATTTGGTAAAATGAAGAAAAAGAGCATCATTATAACATCGTCAGTAGTGCTACTGTTTATAGCAATCACAATCACTACGGCAGCAATCGTCTTTGTCAATAAGACTCAAACCGGCCAACAAACAGAAGACGATCAGCCCTTCGATATTGATTACACCGATATGCAAAAAGTATACTACAACTTCGAAACAGAGATGCAGCTTGACGAAATTAAGCAATTCGCAAAAGAAATCAACGAAAAGATTGAAGTGCAAACCGGAGAAGATTGGGGTAAAATTTTGCTCGAAGATTCTCGCGAATTTATTGATTTCAGGCCAGTTACATACGATGGAAATACATATGCGGAAGACATAATATACTACGACAGGAGCGAAGGTGTTACGACCTATATCCTCAAGAGTAACTATTCCAAATATACCCATTTTAATGGCGTTTCAGCGACCGAATTCGACACCATAGAGGAAGCGATCAGCGACCACATCCAATACACAAAGTATCAAGAGTAAAAACCAATAAATAATAAATAAATACCCACCAGCTAACTGGCGGGTATTTTTTTGTATTAGACATTTTCCTATTCTATGAATATACCAAGCGAATAGGGTAGCTCCACCTCATTCTCAAACATCAATAGGCAATAACTTATTAAATCGCCGTATAAAGCCTTTGCCTGCGAAGTTACGCGTCGCAATGACGCCCTAAGCCCTATATAAGCTCCTTGAATGGTTTTCTACTTGAATAATAGTAGCCAAAACCGTTAAGGTTACAATAGCTCTTTATCGTTTTTTCTCTATCTTTATTATCTCCGTACTCTAGAAGATACACGAAGAGGTTTGCCGCCTTTACTTTCTTGAGATACTTCTTTAGATACTCGGTATCTTCTGAATTTTGCTTATGGCCATCGTTATCCGAGAAAACCTCCTCCTGATTTACGCCGTCAAACAATTCCTTATACGAACCGTCCTGAATCGATCTAGTCACAAAATCATCAGCACCATTTATCATAACTTCCACACCTCTGCTATGGATTTTCCTTAAAATATTTTGCAGACCCGCATATAGTCCAGTCTTTTTACTTTTGTAATAATAATATACATCCAAGTTATCGATATAGTAGCCATCGGCGCCCTTAGCTCTAAGTTTAGGCTCAAGCTCTTCCGTAATAAAATCTTGCCATACCTTACTAGACGCATCCACCCACTGTTCTGCATCCCAACCCTCGTATTTCCCCAAAAGAAGCTTCTTAAAACGTTTGTCGCCACTGTAATACCGAGAGCCATCCGACCATTCGATAGCGCCAACATTAAGGTAAGAATATACCTTTATACCTTTGGCATGAAGCTCATCGATAAACGCTTTCGGAAATCCTTCTTGGAAGTCTATTACTACGTGATCGTGCGCATATAGCCTGCTTAATTTATTTCTATCCTTGTTGTAATCAAGCCCAAGATATACTCCGTATTTTTTACCAATCTTTGCCGAAGACTTACCAGTCACGGTAACTTTTACTTTCGCAGATTTACCGTTCGCCGTTCGTGCTGTAATAGTCGTTTCGCCAACTTTCACGCCTTTCACTTTGCCGGCTGATACGGTCGCAATTTTTTCGTCATCGGACGTCCACGTCACACCTATATTAGTCGCATTTGCAGGGTATATCGTATAACCTATCGTTTTCGAATCACCGACGCCCACCTTTATGTCTGTCATATTTAACTTGATACAAGTCGGCTGCACACCGCTAGTTACAGTCGTACCGCCACCAGAAGAGCCACCATTGCCACCACCAGAAGCAGAATCAGAATTATTCCCAGTATCCACAACCGGCGAAAAATTTCCTATCGGCATAATCAGTAAGTCTAATACAATAGACATGCCGCACCAAAGCACGAGCCCAATTACGATCGCATAGAAACGATTCTTAGCTGACACAAGTTTACCAGAATCGCCCGCCGCCGTCATTACAATATAGCCAGTAAAAAGAACGCCCAATGTGCCAGCCATCCCCGCAGAAATAGTCAAGAAGTCAATTACTCCGTTAATAATGCTACCAATTGATGCTGTAGAGTTCGTTGGCGAGCATAAGCTACCTGGCAAAATCGAGGTACATTGGATTTGACGAGTAGGCGCAACCGTTACGGGCGGATTGTCTTTAGGGTCTAAATGCTTGCGCGTCGATGCAATCCCGCATTCGCAATTTACATCCGACGGGTCGCAGCCACCTTTCGGATCAGAAACAATTAACGGATTATTAATATCGACATTTGTAGATTCGCTAATGCCCAAAGTCTTACCGCTAACAGCATAAATAGCGGTGCCATGCCCCCAGCCAGTGCGATCATTATTCGTCGGAACCATCATGAATAGGCCGCCATCGCTACCAAAGGCCAACCCCTCAATTAGTCCCGTCTTTACGGCACTTTCAGCAATCTCAATATCCTTTACGTGCTTGTTTTCTTTATGGTTGTAAAAACGTAAAATTGCGCCACGCCCAGGGACCAAGTCGTTTACCACTAAGTAATTCCCCCAAGTAGCAGGACCTTCCTCATACTCTGTGCCAGTATAATTATCAGTTTTAGTGTCCTTAATGGTCTTAAGGTTTCCATCCTTAATCTTGTGACCCTCATTTCCAGTCCAATACCAGTCGTATGTTTGGTTATATGCAAGTTTAGCGCTACCAACACCGTCTATCCTTTTTTCATACTTCATCGTCACATCATCAAACACAAACGTCCCCGCCTGAGTTGCTAATAGCAATTTACCAGAAGTGTAATTATACGCAAAAGAACTGGCATGACCGTAGCAGCCGGGGTCGCCATATCTACTACATGAAAAATGTCTCTTTTCCGGTATTGTCTTAACAACCTTAAAAGTCTTACGATCTATAAAATAAATTCTGCTTCTCGTCGTTGGCTTATAGCCACCTTCATCGATTAAGTATGAAATTACAATATGCGTTGGCGTTAAAGTAAAGCCTTGCACCTCACCGCCGCCATTATTGACGAAACAATCGCTTCCAGCACCGCAATTTTCTCCGACTTTAAAGTGCTTCACGAGTTTTATACCGCTACTTATTTTAGTTAGGGCTGCGGCATTATTTGAAAAAGATAATACCCCAATCGTCATAAATGCAAAAGCCAACAGCCAATAGAGTTTATTCTTCATAATTCTCCCTCATGTAGCAATTCAATATAGCATACGTAGTTGAATCAGTCATTCTCAGTAAAGCGCCGTTTGTAGAAAGCATATATTCCAAATTAGGGCCAGTTCCACCAGACACATTTAAGTACCCGTCCACGCTATCGTAGAGATATTTTCGACTATTATTTTCGGTTAAGTCTATAAAGTTGCCCGCTCCATCAATCCGTATCATTTTACTATCATCATTACACCCCCATACGCCAATAATGCGGGCAAGAGAAGGCACTTCGAAATCGTCTTCATCAACATATTCAACTATACCGGTATTCTGATAGTCGTCATCGTCAGAGGCCTTATTGCCGACGTAATTATTAATTGAAACGGTCTTTATAATCATCATCACTATTGACAAGATTACAGCGCCAATCGCCACACATATAATAATCAAAAATTTACGCTTATCGACATCTGGATACATTAAAATACCTCAACCATCATTAAATTCAATTATAAACAATTTTTATGTTTTTTGTATATTCTTATGCTAAAATTATAAACAATTAGGGAGAACAAAAAGAGAGAGGTAACACGCTTTTTATATATCTAAAAGGGAAGAATATGGGCAAAGATAGCGAAGATGATAATAAGGTAGAAATAGAGCGAATAACCGACTCGCCAAATATTGACACTGACTCGAATGACATTGATGGTTTACGGGATGCAATATCTTCTAGCTCGCAACAATCAAAAATAGATAAAAAGCCGATTAGACAAGAAGACATCAAATTCGATTCCGCAAATATTAGCCGCCCAGACGGAAAAGAGCTAATGGTCAACGTCGAGGGTTCTCAAAAGCGCAAAATCGAAGAAGCAAAACAAAAAAAGAAAGATCAACAAGAAGCCGAAAAACGCAAAAAAACCGAAGAACGTAAGCGTAAACACGACGCGCAAGTAATCAAGCGCAACAAACGCATCAATAATTTAAGAACTATTGCCCAAAAGATTTGGAAACTGAAATTCGTATTCCTTGGCGTAATTATAATAACAGCTATCGTTATCCTGCTAGTAAAAGTAATAAACCCGACCGTTAGCAAGATTAAAACCGAAACTAAGAAAATAGCCGAAGAAAAAATCGTCGAGGAGAATAAGACCACTATAATAAAAATCTATCAGGAGTTGGCTGGGAAAAAATTCACAAAGGAAGAGCTTGAACAAATCGTCAATTCAAAAAATGCAAACATATCCATAACATACGAAGACAGTAGCGGCGATATTGGCACCGCCAATGGCGGAGCTGAGTCAATCATCT
Source organism: Candidatus Saccharimonadota bacterium (assembly GCA_016290315.1). GTDB lineage: Bacteria > Patescibacteriota > Saccharimonadia > Saccharimonadales > Saccharimonadaceae > UBA2834. The sequence goes on from JAEETK010000011.1 coordinate 30,435, forward strand.
TTAGTATCAGCCAAGACGGCCAAAATACAATATCGAACTTCTACTACTATAATTGCATTGACGACAAAGACGTCGAGATTTTCGGAGCAGACGGCAATTATCAATACAATTACGACAATCAGCTCAAAAACTTCGACAATATAAATGAAGCTATAAGTGCGTATATTCTCGAGATGCACGAAGCAGGGAATGAAATCTAAATGAATAGGAAAATAATGTCCATATTTATAAAACGCCAAAAATATACAATTAGTAAACCTCTTAGCTTTTACTTAATAGCAATCTTTTTATTCAGCTTCATTATGGCACTCGCCCAAGCAAAGCTAGTTGCGGCTGTTTCATGTCCTGCCGACTACTGCAAATACAACAAGCCGGACAAAACTAGCATTGAAAAATGGAACCTAAAAGGCGTGACCAATACGAACGTCATCTTGATTGCTAATAATATGGGCCTAGCGGACGCGTCCATAAGTTACGACATAGATAACGGCACTGGCGTTCATCAAATGACGGGTAGCACCGTAACTTTTAGTACAAGAAGCATGGATGGCGTTTATAATATTAGTCCAACCACCCTTGACGAAAGTGGCGGCAATATGTCTATCTCGTGGAATGAAGAAATCACTTCAGGAAAAGGCGACATACCGGGCACAATCTACCTAAAATTCGCTAAAGCCGCCAAATCAATCCAAGGCGAAGAATACGATATACTCATGACCATCTCAAACATGAGCTATAAATCGACCGGAGAGAGAGAATATGGCATACCATTAGTTTGGGGCACTAAATCAATGCTCAAGTTCGGCTCTTTCCCATACGACGGAGATGCGGGTAAAAGCGGAAACCACGGAGTTAGGTATGATATTAATATTCAACTTTTTAAGTCGGGGACTAATTATCAAACACACATAGACGCCACCGGCAAATCAATGGTCTGGGGCTTTGACGATGTAGACGTGCCAGATAGGACTAACGGAAATGAAAAATATGATAGCAAGCACGAATGGGCCGAGCATGTAGAAATTTATAAAGACAACTATAAAACCCCATTCTATCTATCCAAAAATACCAAGTTGGATGTTAGCAAAAGCGGAAATACGGTTTATATATACAATTCAACAACAAACGACGAAGAGACCGGAAAAGAAGACGTTCTATATAGAGTTAACCCCTATAGCTTTAGCTATACTTGGCAAGGCTCAAACTGCGGAACAACTGCAGCTCCAATTACTGGCACCATATATACTGGCGAATCGTGGGTAGACATCGGCGGCCACTTTGGAGCCGACTATAAAGGAAACGGGGTCAATAATAATACACGAAGGGTTATACACAATAACTCCGAAACGGTCGCATTTTGGCACAGGATTACACACCAAAACGTTGGACCAAGTTCAGATAACGAAGAATACTGGGTAGAGGTCGAGATGAATGGCAATAACCCCAAATATAACGACACGCTCGCTAGACAAAATCTATCTTCAGGAAGTACGTGTCTCGAAAATCGGCACTGTGCATATACGTCAGAAAAAAATACGTATCTAGATGTGTATCAGCCAGACTCACCAAAAAACAAACCTGGCGGCAACCCAATGACAGTACCTGTTGCGCCAGGGCAAACAGTCGATGTATGGCAAAGGCTATGGTTCCAAATGTCAAATGCACATACAGCTTTAGGCGCATTATCGTATCCGCATGGAGGTGGTGAGTGCTCAACTGTTACAAAGCACAAAAGCAGCACAATCTGCGTCCACCTCTACCGCCCACCTGCAACATTCACTGGAAGCGTAGGCGCTAAGGTTGACGAAAAGAATAATGGCACCTATGTTAATAAAAAGACCAACGGTAACAAGATTACGTCAAGCGACGGAAGCTTTAAAGTGAAATTCAACGGAAAGATTACCCGTATCAAGCGCAATAATAAAGACGACGACGATGCCGGAGGTACGGTTGAAACATTCTACGTCACTAACATTTACGAAAATGGCAATAGGATTACATCGCTTAGGAATCCAAGCACGAAAAATATCGGAACTGGCGAAATGGAAGTAGGTGACGATAAAAGCATATTTACTAGCAAAAACGTCTACAGTGGCAAACTTAAGTACGAAGAATCGAGAACTATTTGCGGAATCCTAACATACCGTGACCTAATAGACTACGCAAAACCAGGCGGTTACACTGACGCCAATGCCGAACAGTGCGTCACCGTCTACCGCGACCCGAAACCATGCGACATCAATACGGGCGTCAAGTTTGGCATCCATAATGGTGAAAACCTTGGCCGCATCGGTGCCGTCAACTACAGCGTAAGCG
>JAEETK010000035.1 GCA_016290315.1 Candidatus Saccharimonadota bacterium
AATTGGGCGACATAATTTGGGATTATATGGGCATGAAAAAAGTATTATTTGGTTTAATTTGTATAATATGAATCTGTTCTATGTCGACGCCAACTTTTGCTAGCGATGTTGGTATTGAGCATAATTCTAGCTGTCGGGATATTGAGTTTGTCTATGTACGCGGTTCTGGTACGGCGCGTAATGATACCAACGAATGAAGGCAGTTTAAATCCGCGATGGCTAAGGTAGCAAAACGCAGAGGGTATTCGTATCGGATAACAGATTTGGATTATCCGGCAGTCACGGTAAAAAATCCTATAAATGCAGTTGGGGCAAAAATTGGCGGTGGCAAGGCCTTTGCGTTTGGACGAAGCGTAACTTCGGGCGTTAGGAACTTGCAGGATTATTACAATAGCACAATGAGGAGTTGCCCTGCTACGCTTTGGGTGCTCGGTGGGTATTCTCAAGGCGCATTAGTAGCGGCGCGAGCGGTAAAAAGTTTTGCCCCGGCACAGGTTGTATATGTTGGCCTATTTGGTGATCCTTGGACTTATCTGCCAGAAGGTAAAGGCTTGTCGCCGAAAGCTTGTAAAGGTAGGGGACTTTCCGCATATCGGGTGCACGTGCCAGAATGCAAAACTTACTCGGGCTCGTTAGGTATGAGCAATCCGTACGAAGCTAGTGGCCTAGAGGGCAAATATGGCCTCTGGTGCAATCGGCAGGATTACATATGCGGTAGTACGAAGTTACTTTTTGATATGGCGGGCCATTCGCATTATGCGGACTTTGGCGAGTTGACTTGGATGTCAGAAAAGGTTGACCAAAAGCTAAAGAAAAGGCAAAGAATGATTGCATTAGCGAGCGCCGAGGATAGTAGCGACGAAGAGGATATCCCCGACAGTATACAAGCACATCTCCCGACGGATCAATATAGAATTATGATGGACGGGACTGTGGAGCTAGATGCTTCGGAAAGTTTTAGTTCTGGACATGAAATCGTGGAGTATCTTTGGAGCGTTAATGGGCGCGCATTTGAGTCTACGGGCAATAATCCGAAACTTTCGCGTACGGTATATTTTCCCGAAAAAGAAACGATTATCTTGCGCGTAGTAGACGATGTTGGCCAGATGGCTGAGACCACGATAAAGATTATTACTCATGAGTATGAAGGCGAGCCATATCAGATACCGGCGCCGCAAAATGTTTCGGCGAGCTATGCAAGTGGCGAAATCCAACTAGATTGGATTCGGAATTGGCCATATATGGCCAAGTATATATTAGCGCGTATTGATGGGGTTGATTTGGATTTCGTACCGGTGACTGAGCTGTCGGGCGTGATAGATGGTATAGAAAGCACTGATGTGACTCTGGAAGTGGCTTGGCTGGATAAGGGTTACATGGTCGGAGAATGGACGAAGTTAGACATTGAAGAAAAGGACCCTCCGGAAGAGATTAATATTGAACCGGTTCAGACGGGACTGTCTATGCCAGAATTGGCCACTTCTCTATTTATCCTGGGTATAGCCACAATTGGCGTTATTGCGAACAAAAAATATCTGCCGCAATAAGACGACAGATATTTCGATCGAGGAGTTAACGCCCTAGCACTCGATCAACGTCCAGGCTAAGGATGCGCTGTCGAATTCTAGTTGGCAGGACATTTTACCCGCAACACATTGAAAGATGTGCTTGGCGTGATTGCCAACGAATTTGATGCGTTCGCTGAGGGTGTCGGTAATTTCTACCTCACTCTCTCCTCGGCGGCGGAAGTATAAAGGTTGACATGGGATTTGGCTGTAGTTAAACAGCGCCATGACCTCTACTTTCTCGCCTTTTTGAACGGTTTTGTTAATATTTTGCATAAATTACTCCTTAAATGATTAGATTTTTGGAGTCATTTATGTGAGCCATGTTATTTCGGCTCGGTGCCGCCCGTACAATGACAGAATACGAACGACTGCGTATACTCCGACAATCAGTGACCGAAGTTTGATGTCGTACTTATATTATATGTAGGCCTTAGTGCTTATGGTAGTCTTGAAATTGAATATATTCTCTAGCATGATAGCGTGGAAAATGTCAAATAGGCTGTGGATAAAAAATATCCCCCTGTGGAAAAGTATGATTATAATGGGGGTAAAAATTGTCTAAAAACGGAAATGCATCGCTTGGTAGCGATGCATCTGCGTATTGGTTAACCTTATGATTAGAGTATAGCATACTATTGATAAATTGTCAAGCATATTTTGTAAAAAACGAAAGAAAAAATAGGCCCGACGCGAGGCCGGACCTTTAAAAGAAGGTGCTAATGCGGTCGGATACCGCTTTATGCTCGATCAAGACGAGGCATTGAGGTAATAGTGTACCTTTTAGCGCGAATTCGGCTCCGCGCGAGACCCTTACTGGCGTATTATGGTTTTCCAAGCCATTCTACTCGCATCCAGCAATCGCAGACTCCCCTGAAGTCTTTCGGCTTAGGTTTAATCCTGATATGCGGTGCTACGATAGCATATGCCCGCATACTCCCCCTGTTTAGTGTACGTTGGGGGCTTCCGTTGACTACTCATCGTTTTATCCGGTTCGGCTCGTTCCCGGCGACTTCTTTGTGCTTTTAGTATAGTACTCCCAACGGTGAGATATTAAAACCAGACATAGTCTGGAGCTAAAAACTGGTCGCCCGAAGGCGGCCAGGTCGACCATCCATCCCAGTGGAGGGCCTTTCCCGCTTGCCTTCGCGAGTTACCGGTTGCCACATTCCGGAGATTTCGTTTTCTGAAATCTTTAAAGATTACTAGCACACGCTTTGTCAGAGCGCCGACATTAGCTCTATTCAACTGCTGGATTCCAGACAGCGGCGAGCTAGTCGATTGCTAGGCTTACTTGGCCCCATATTGCGTTAGGGACCCATTCAGATACGCTTGTTCCCGCGGTATGGTCTAGGACCTTTGGGGTGGCGCCCGGGCGCAATTGACTCAACGCCCAAAACTATAGTTCCGAAATAGTGGAAAAACGATTTTTGAAATATGCGTTAATGCTTGGTTCTTACACACCTCAGCGATTAACGAGACTTATTATAGCAAATAGTGTGTAATTTGTCAATTATTATATATATTCATGAAAATAACAGAGATAGAAGAGGCCAGAAAATGTAAAAACCGTTTTTACAACTCCTCTTCTTGCGGATAAATCAGACGATAATAATCACGTAGCATCATGATGATTTGGCGCATTGCTTCGGCGATGGCTGGGCTGGATATTACGGTAGCCATTTCGGTTTCGCCAAAGGCAATCATAGCAACCTTATTGCCATAGATATCGATTTCTACTTTACCAGTGTAGGCATCGGCCGGCATAAAAATGCGGTTAAAAAGCATTTTCTGATCCGTGCCGTCCTGTGCGTATTTGCGCGCTTCGGGATAATCTGGCGTTAGCGCATAGGTGGTAATGCCATTTTTGGCGCGTTGTTCGCGAAAGTTGCGAAGGAATCCTTCTTCGGCACTGCCGAGTGCGGCGTCGAAGCTGGTGCGAAGGAGATAGATGTCATCCTTGGAATGAAGCATGTCATTATAGACTTCGCGAATTCCGCTCATCCCCTCTATTGTGTGGGCTCCTGGCATCTCGCTATTTGCATAAAACAATTGCATGATTGTTTCGATATTTTGTTTTACGAAAACCTCATTGCGCTGAATGGCGCGACGACGATTTTCGGCGAGCGATTGGAGTGCGCTAGGGTTAAGGGCGCGGTAGGTTGTTTTTCGCTCGGTTGTTCTTTCGGCTAAATTTAGTTCAACGAGGCGCTTGGCGATACTATAACAGTTCTCACGCGACTCTCCTGTTAGGTCGGCCATTTGGGCTGGCGTAAGCTCATCCTCTTTGATGAGAGCAATATAAACTTTGGCTTGGCTGGCGGTAAGACCGGCTTTTTGCGCAATAATTTGGAGATCGTTCGTGTCCATTATTAGAACCCTTTTATTCGGCATTATTGATTACGTTGAGTGGAATATAGACGGATCCGGCCTCGTTGTAGTTCGAAAAGGATATATATGCCTGGAATGATTCTAGCCCGAACATGTTTTTTAGGTCATATTTTATTCGGGACACATAGTCGCCGTTCATGACAACTTCGGCCTCTATATCTTCTGACGGCAGAGGAGCGTCTGAGGCGGTTTCACTATTTGCTTGGACGAGGTCGCGAATATCTTGTGCGTTTAGTTTAAGTTTGTAGTGGTTTTCGTCGACCCTAGTTACATCTTCGCCGCCCTTTCGAATTTTTCGGACGATTTGGCCAAGATCGGTGGGGTACTTGACGTCGTTTGATTTTGTCCATTTTGGAACTTTATTGGCTCCACCGATTAAATCGCTGAGGCCGTCAATTCCCAAACCCGGAACGGATGTGTATGAACAATTATGGTAATAATCTGTATATATTTTAGTGTCGACTGGCATATATTTTACTGTCGTGGTTGTTACTAGGTATTCGCGTTGATGTAGTTCATCTATTACGCCTTGAGACTTAGAAGTAGTGGCAATGCCGTTCATGCGGATGAAAATATTCATACTAACTTCATAATTCTTATATAGCATGGCGTACTCTTTTTCTGCGGCCAATTTTTTAACGTTGACAGAAATGGTGGCTCTATCGACGAGTGAGGCATTGGCGTAAGCCAAATGGCATATTTTGTATTTCTCGTAACAGGAGTCGGCGGATATATCGTCAAGCTGTACGTCAGAGACGGAAACGATGTTTTTGTAATCGCCGATTACCGTGTAGGTTATATAAGGACTATCTCCTTCTAAATGAATCAGATCACCTTTGTCGAGCGAATAGTATTTAATTGCGCCTGGCTTTAATCTCTCGGTTGTTTTGCCGATGGTTGAATATTGGTTAATAATGGGCATAGAATCACCGTCGTAGGTGTAATCTACGTAACCATCTGGAAAGCTATGCGAAAGTGCATAAAATGCCGTATTGGTGATGGCGTTGCGCAACTGGACCGGAGTAGCCTTTTCATAAAGATATCTTAGGGGTTCTTCGCTTAAGTGTGCAGCCATAATATCTTTTGCATCTCCGCCGGCTTTTATGTAAGCGACCAAATATGGATATGCGCCGTAGCCAGTAGAGCTACTGTCACCGCCAGAGTTTTTTATGTTAGTAAGGCCGTTTTCGGTTTGGGTACTATAAAGGTTGCTCCATTTTGCAAGAAAGCTGTCTTTGCTGCTTTTCGAAACGCTTGCGCTAGCAAAATTCGCTGACATGTCGTTGTAGTTGAAGTTGCCTGCGTAGGCGGTTTCGGGGCAGCTTTTTCCGAGATTCTTAAGGCAGTTTAAGTGCTGATAATGGTGAAAAAGCTCGTGATTTGCTACTTGTGTGAGTTGGGTCTGATTGTCCATGAACCTCTTGTTGAATACGAAGTATGGCGCGTTGAGGTATTCTTCGCCCATAATTAAATCGTTGCCAATTTTCTGGAATAGAGAATTTCGGAGCGTGGACCAATGAGCTAGAACGGCATCGCTACCAGTATCATAAACATATACATTTAATACGTTGCGCCAGGCTTCTGGGTCGATATTGTTTTTCTTAAGTAAGGCGGATGCGGCCTGCTTGCGCTTATTAGACAAAGAGGTGTAAATGGAGCCGTGCTCGAATTTTACGCCGAATAGCTCATTGTATGCCGAGATGGTGTCTTCTAGCGTGTCACCGATAGTGTTGGCTTGCTCGTCGGTGATTTTATCGTCGCCTGTCTTCGTGTACCAGATGAGATAGTTTTTATTCTTGGAATATTTTACTTCGGTAAAATAGTGCTGTTTTAGCTTTTTTGAGTCGCTCGCGAGAACGACGCTGTTTGAGCTCACATTGTCTGCTTCTGTGCCGTAGTTGAATCCTTCTTGTGAGTAGGCGAGAAGGAATTGTTTGACTAAATCTTTATCTAGGTCACTGTAATGTTTTTCGATAATACTACAGATTTCGTCGAAGTGAGAGGTGCCATAATCAATGCCGTAGTCGCTTTTATAAATAGGATCAAGCTTAGAGGTGTCCGTTTCTAGGTAGACAAGTTGAGCGAAATATTCGGCTATACCGATGCCGTTGGATTGGTACTCGAGTGCAAGTTTTTCGTATGTATTATATCTTTCTTTGGCTGGTTCTATGGTGGTGCGCTTTGTTTGCTCATTATTGTTGCTAGGCTGATTTTGGTTAATGATGATTATGGCCACGACTATGCCGATAACTACTACAATGGCAATGATAATAGCAATAATGATACCGGTTTTTGATTTCTTTTTGGCCGGCGCATTAATAGGGGGCTGAGGTGATGGTTGCTCTGTGGTAGTGGAAAGAATATCGGGCGTAGATGATGGCGCTGATGTGTCCGTGGGCGCTAGCGGCGTAGTTTGATTGTCTTGCATTTTTTGTACCTTTTAGAATGATTTTGCTTATTCTTATTTTACCATTCTATGGGCGACATGCCCCACTTTTCGAGCTGGAGATTACATTTACTGAAGGGCTTCGAACCAAAAAAACCATTATGAGCAGAAAGTGGTGATGGGTGAGCTGATTCGATAATGAAATGTTTCGATTGGTCAATGAGCGGCTTTTTGCTGCAAACTGTCTAAAAACGGAAATGCATCGCTTGGTAGCGATGCATCTGCGTGTTGGTTAACCTTATGATTAGAGTATAACACAGATTTGCTATAATGTCAATAGTATTTTGCAAATATTATTATTTATTATTTTCCTCGTCCGGATAGCCTTTAGTATACGATAATATGATTGTATCTACATACCCGTTGTCGCTGTTCTTGCCTCGAACAAAGAATAGACCATCTTCCTCGTCTATTTTACCGTTGACCATGTACCGGTAAATCCATTTATTCGCATTTGGATTATCTGCATATTTTCCAACTCCTGAAGTTGGTTTGCCGAGTTTGTCGTGCACGTCTTTTTCTAGAGATGTTTCGTCGATGCCATTAACTTCAAACATACTATTATCGTTTGGCCCGTTGAATTCGTGGGTCAGATAGAAAAATTGCTTAGTGCTGTCGTTTAACCATAGTTCAAACCTTTTTGTATGGATTTCTCTATCTTTTTTCTCGTATCGTATGTTGTAGATAGTAAATCCGCCGGAGGTCTCTCTATCTTTTACTAGTCCCCATCCATCGAGCCCCTCCATCAGGTCCTCTTCTGTTATAGGTAACTGCTTCTTGACTCCGTCAATTGAAAACTCTAGTTTTTCCCAGCTAGTTTGAACCGCAGTCTTTTTCTTGTTTTGACTGTTGTCGTCTGGGGTTTCGTCTGGTTTTTCTTCTTGGCTACTGTCCTTATTGGCATTAGTTTTCTCACTATCCGAATCTTTATTCAAAGAGATTAGCAAAAAGACGACACCGATTATTAGCACTACCGCGATTGTAGCTATCGATGCGATAATTGCGATTTTCTTTCCGCCTGTTGCTTTGGGTGGCGTACTTGGTGTTTCGGTGTTTGTCGGTTGTGGCGCAGGGTTTGCGTTTGGTGCCTCGGCGGCTTGTGGGGCGTCTTGTGTTGGTATATTTTGATCAGCTGATCGATTGTCCATTGGCTTCCTTGGTTGTTAATATGATTTATACATTACCATTTTATAGCTTTGAGACCCCATTTGTCCAGCTGTGCATTGCAGCGGCTAAATGGTCGTGAGCCAAAAAAACCATTATGAGCAGAAAGTGGTGATGGGTGAGCCGATTCGATAATGAAATGCTTCGATTGATCAATGAGCGGCTTTTTGCTGCGCGCATCCCTGCCCCACAAAATAAATACTAGATGTGGACGGCTCTCGTTTAGGTACTTAATGATGTGTTCTGTAAAAATCTCCCAACCTTTGCCGCGATGGCTACCGGCCATGTGCGCTTCGACGGTTAGAGTGTTGTTTAGTAACATTACGCCTTGTTCAGCCCAACGCGTGAGGTCGCCAGAGTTTGGAATCGGGGCGCCGATATCGTCGTGAACTTCTTTGAAGATGTTG